>CAZVXA010000114.1:0-20202 GCA_964630955.1 uncultured bacterium
TTTAACCCATGATCGAACTGCGGCACCTGCGCTATTTCATTACTGTTGCCGAGGAGCTACACTTTGGGCGAGCCGCTGACCGCCTCCACATGGCGCAGCCTCCCCTCAGTCAGCAAATTCGCCAGCTTGAAACAGAACTGGGGTTTCAACTTTTCTACCGCACCAAAAGAACCGTGAAGTTGACCGATGCAGGGGGCGTGTTTCTGGAGGAAAGTCAGCGTCTGTTGCGGCAGTTGGAGCAGGCGGTACAGACCGCGCGGCAGGTGAGCCGGGGAGAGGTGGGACAACTGGTGATTGGGTTTGTCAGTTCGGCAGCCTACAACGTCCTACCAGAGATCTTGCGGGCCTTTCGGACAGCGGTGCCGGAGGTGAGTTTAGAACTGCATGAGCTGACGACCGACCAGCAAATCCGCTGGCTGCAGGAGGGACGGATGGATGTTGGACTGGTGCGGCCTCCGGTGGAGGTGGAGGGGTTCCAGGCAACGACGATCTTTGAGGAACCGCTAGTGGTGGCACTGCCCCAAGCCCATCCTCTGGCAACAGAAGCACGGGTAGCACTGCGATCGCTCTCCAATGAAGGGTTTATCCTGTTCCCCCGTCCCCTGGCTCCCGGCCTGTACGATCAGATTATTGGATTGTTTCAGCAGGCGGGGTTCAGTCCAGGCATTGTGCAGGAGGCGATCCAGATGCAGACAATTGTGAGTCTGGTAGCCGCCGAAATTGGGATTGCGATTGTCCCCATATCACTGCGAAACCTGCAACGTCCGGGCGTTGTCTACAAGCCACTGGAAGAAATTACGCCCAAAGCGGCGATCGCCCTGATCCACCAGTTCCCTGCCCCTGCCCCCAGCGTTCAACGGTTCCTGGAGGTAGCGCAAACAGTTCTTGCTGATCTATCTTAGGAAATTTCCAGCAATGAAATTACCTGCGTTGTGAGGGCGGTTCTCCCTGCTACGCGGGGAGAACCGCCCTCACAACGGGTATCTTCTTTTGCGGAAATCTTCTAAGTCTTAATTAAACGGTGTTATAAAAAACCGGGGGAGCACCCCTGAGGGGCGCTCCCCCGGTTTTTACTTCTGAGAAGAATCTTCGGTTTCAATCCCATGCCTTTGGAAAAACGTCACTGGTTTCGCTTTGCGTTCCGGGTTAAGGGATCTGTGATCCCGTCTGTCCTGCCCCGCACCATCATCTGTGGCGCTTTTGGAGGGCTGATTTCAATTCTCCATTTCAGCGGCATCTACGTTGCCCTTCCTGTTCTGGGCAACGTGATCCCTAGTATCGTTCTGGGTTTGATGCTGGTGTTTCGTACCAATACGGCCTATGAGCGTTTCTGGGAAGGTCGGCGCTTGTGGGGCAGCATCATCATTAATGTGCGGAATTTAGCGCGGCAGATCTGGGTCGGTGTGGAGGAGCAGACGTCCAATGACCATGCCGAGAAAATCGCTGCCATCTACCTGCTGGTAGTCTATGCAATGACAACCAAGCTGCACCTCCGGGGTGAACCGCTGGACGAAGAAGTATCTATATTGCTGTCAAAATCGCGCTATGCCAAACTCTCGGCGATGAATAACCCGCCGCTGGAGGTGGCCTTCTGGCTCTCTGACTATTTACAGCAGCAGTACAGGGGCGATCGCCTGCATGTCCAGCAGCTCACCGCGATGCAGCAGCTCGTGAACCAGCTTGTAGAAGCACTCAGCGGCTGTGAACGCATTCTAAAAACCCCAATACCGCTGGCTTACGCCATCCACCTGAAGCAACTGCTGCTGATTTATTCGCTGGCGCTGCCGTTTCAGTTCGTTGCACAATTGGGCTGGTGGACGGCTCCAGTGGTGGCGTTGATCAGCTTTACCCTGTTTGGAATCGAGGAGATTGGCGTGGAGATTGAGAACCCCTTTGGTCGAGATGCCAATGATTTGCCGCTGGATGATATTTGCCGAACCATGCTGCGAAATATTCAAGACTTAATGAGCCTCTCGCCGATCGATGCTGTCAGCCACGATCCCATTAAGGGGACTTAATGAAAATTCTTGTAATTTACCTGCGATTGCTCAAATATTCGATTCTCATAACATTAAAAGAGTTCTGAACAAAACTAAATTCTTATATCGCTTGCTCAGCATATGTCACAAATTTCAGATCGCTGATTCTTTGGTGTCTACAAGGAATTGAGTTTCAGGCATTATCATCTAAACAGTCAAAAGTCGTTTCAATGCAAGGGTTTATTCCAGCGAAGAAGCCACAAAAGCTTGTCAAGTTTGCATCGCGAGTTACCACTATACCCTCTCTGAATTCCCCACAAAATCAAACTCTCCAAACCTAATGAGAATTCTTTCTATTAATGTAAGTTTTTCTGGTTGACGCACCTAAACAAGCTCGATAGAGTGAGAAAAAGTGAATCGATTCCACCATAAGAATCATTGATTTTGAAGAACACAAAAGATTGCTTGTTGTATCAGACACCTCTGTCAGTCAATACATACAAGGCGCTGTGTTTCTGTAAATCGATGATTCTATATCAGAGCAATCAGGCGAACGCCCAGGAGGATACCCCATGTCTGTCGTTGAGAGTCCGCTGCAACCGTTTAATCAGGTTTTGGATAACCCGATCGGGCTGGAGTTGAACGTTACCTCCGCCATCTGTGAAGGATTTAATGTTGTGCTTGCCAGCTTCCAGGCCCTCTATCTGCAATACCAGAAGCATCACTTTGTGGTTGAAGGCGCAGAGTTTTACTCTTTGCATGAGTTCTTCAACGATAGCTACGGCGAAGTTCAGAGCCACATTCACGAGATTGGTGAGCGCCTGAATGGTTTGGGAGGCGTCCCTGTTGCCAGCTTCGCTAAGTTGGCGGAACTCTGCTGCTTTACCCCTGAGTCAGACGGTATCTATTCCTGCCGCGCGATGGTGACTCATGATTTAGATGCAGAACAGGCGATCCTCAAGCTCATTCGTCGGCAGGCAACCCAGGCGGAAAGCCTGGGCGATCGCGCCACCCGTCACCTCTACGAAAACATCTTGCTGGAGTGCGAGGATCGCGCCTTCCACCTGGCTCACTT
Organism: uncultured bacterium; assembly: GCA_964630955.1. Lineage (GTDB taxonomy): Bacteria > Cyanobacteriota > Cyanobacteriia > Elainellales > Elainellaceae > CAZVXA01. The sequence continues at coordinate 3,055 of CAZVXA010000114.1, forward strand.
CCTGGCGCAGGATAGCCTCACCCCAGCGTTCACGCTGGCCAGCAGCAACTAAGCTGAAAAGGTCGCGGTGTAAGCACCGCAGTCCTTCAACATTAAAAGTTGCCTGCCGTGTTGCGGCAGGCAACTTTTAATGCGATCTAAGCCGCGCAAAGCGCGGCTTAGATCTGGACTTTTGACTATTTTCCCCATAACGCCGCGAAACGCTCTTTATGAGAGCGTTTCGCGGCGAACTTAATTCTAGCGCCAATTTTTTCTGAAACACTGGCGCTGCCAGCGTTTCAGAAAAAATTGGCGCGATTTAGTTTTCATCTATGGGGCAGGCGTCAGCACCTTTTCTGCATCCACACTGGCCTCTGGACTGTTGGCTTCCGAAGGAGGCACCGCCTGCCAGAACCTGGGCAGATACTCAGTCCAGTGCTCCAGAATCTGCCTGGCTTTGGGGCTACCGGTTCGATCCGCGTGAGCTTCGATCAGTTCCCGCAACTGTCGCTCGCCCACTGGACTGCTGATCTGCTGGATTTTGATGATTTCGGGGTTCACCTTATCGGGGAAGCTGCCATCTTCATCCAGGAAGTAGGCCAGACCGCCTGTCATGCCCGCGCCCACGTTGCGGCCCACGCGCCCCAGGACAACAACCACGCCGCCCGTCATATATTCGCAACAGTGATCGCCCGCGCCCTCAATCACAGCTCTCGCCATTGAATTGCGCACAGCAAACCGTTCTCCCGCTTGACCGCTGGCATACAGCACACCACCCGTCGCACCGTATAGACAGGTGTTGCCCAGGATGACATTCGTCGCAGGGCTAAATCGAGCCTCAGCAGATGGCTTGATGGTAATCTCACCACCACTCATGCCTTTACCAACATAGTCATTGGCCTCTCCCTCCAGGTTGAGCGTCATTCCCGACAGGTTGAACGCTCCAAAGCTCTGACCAACACTGCCCTTGAAGTTCAGGATAATCTGTCCGGCGAATCCAGTGTCGCCATACTGCTGGGCGATCGCCCCACTCAGTCTGGCTCCCACCGTGCGATCCGTATTAATCACTGTCACGGTTTTGGTCAGGCTGGTCTGGTTTTGAATTGCCGCCTGAATTTCAGGATCAGCCAGTAGCTCATCGTCCAATACGGGCCCGTTGCTGTGGACGATTTCGTGGGTCAACCAGCCCCGGTCTTCACGAGCGTCGGGCAGATGGATCAAACAGCTCAGATCCAGAGATTGCGTCTTGGTCAGTTTCGCATTCTCACGCACTTTTAGCAGGTCAGCCCGACCAATGACCTCATTCAGCGAACGGTAGCCCAGTCGGGCCAGTAGCGATCGCGCCTCTTCTGCAATGAAGTAGAAAAAGTTGACGACATGCTCTGGAATTCCGGTAAACCGCTTGCGCAGATCTTCTCGCTGGCTGGCGACACCAACGGGGCAGTTGTTGGTGTGGCAGATGCGGGCCATAATACAGCCCTCCGCGATCATGGCGATCGATCCAAAACCATACTCCTCGCCGCCCATCAGAGCCGCCATGATCACATCCCATCCAGTCTTGATGCCGCCATCGACCCGGAGAACAACGCGATCGCGAAGCTTGTTCTCCATCAGCACCCGGTGCACTTCGGTCAGACCCAGTTCCCAGGGACTTCCAGCGTGTTTGATGGAGCTGAGGGGAGAAGCACCCGTACCCCCATCGTGGCCGGAGATTTGAATAATATCGGCGTTTGCTTTGGCAACCCCAGCGGCGATCGTCCCAATACCGACCTCGGCTACCAGTTTCACCGACACCTGCGCCTTCGGATTAATCTGGTGCAGGTCAAAGATCAGCTGCGCCAGATCTTCGATCGAGTAGATGTCGTGGTGGGGTGGTGGAGAAATCAGTGTTACCCCCGGCTTCGAGCGGCGCAGCATAGCAATGTAAGGACTCACCTTGTTGCCGGGAAGCTGTCCACCTTCGCCCGGTTTTGCGCCCTGAGCCATCTTAATTTCGAGTTGCTTGGCGCTCATCAGGTACTCCGGCGTCACGCCAAACCGCCCAGAAGCAATCTGCTTGATCGCAGAACTGGCAGTATCACCGTTACGCAAGCCCTTGAGATGCGGCAATAGCGGAGACTGACCGTTCTCATCGACATCGTCCAGCACCCGGAACCGCACCGGATCTTCGCCCCCCTCACCGGAGTTCGATTTACCGCCAATCCGATTCATGGCGATCGCCAGCGTTTCATGGGCCTCACGCGAGAGTGCGCCCAGGGACATCCCACCTGTGCAGAAGCGCTTCACGATGTCCGCAACGGACTCAACTTCCTCAATCGGAATGGAGGGGCGATCGCTCTTCAGATCCAGCAGGTCGCGCAGCGCCGTCAATGGACGCTCCTCCAAATATTTCTGGTACAGCTCGTAGTGGTCGTAGTTCTTGCGACCCACCGCTTTGTGCAGGTGCTTCGCCATTTCCGGGCTGTTCATGTGGTACTCACCACCGGGACGGTACTGAACGAAACCAAAATTCTCCAGCTTCTTCACCGTCAGTTCAGGGAAGGCGCGGCAGTGGAACGTCAGCACTTCCTGAGCCAGGTCCGCTACACTAAGACCACCGATGCGGGAGGCGGTACCAGAGAATCCCAGGTGGAGCAGATCGCCGCCAATACCAATTGCTTCAAAAATCTGTGCACCGTGATAGCTCGTCAGCAGAGAGATCCCCATCTTTGAGAGGATTTTCAGCAGTCCCGATTCCACCGACTTGCGATAGTTTTGCTGGGCCTGAGCGATCGAAATCGCGTTCAGCTTGCCTCGCTCCATCAGGTTTTGAGTTCTGGAGTCGCTATGCCATTGACGCACCGTCTCCAAAGCCAGATAGGGACAAATGGCACTGGCTCCGTAACCGATCAGGCAGGCAAAGTGGTGAGTGCTCCAGCACTGGGCCGTATCCACGACGAGCGACGCCTTCATGCGCAACCCTTGACGGATCAGGTGATGGTGAACAGCCCCAACCGCCAGGAGCGGGGGGATATAGGTGGTGGTTTCGCTGAGGGGCGTGCGATCACTCAGAATCAGAATCTTCTTGCCCTCGCGCACCGCTGCCGTTGCCTGCTGACACAGGTTGTTCACTGCCCGCCGCAAACCCTCTGGCCCCGACCTGATATCAAACAGGGTAGAGAGCGTTTCTGTCTCAAAACCAGACTGTCGAATTTCAACCAGTTCCGCATCGTTCAGGACAGGAGACTGCAAACTGAGCAGACGAGCATACTCCGCTTTCTCCTCCAGCAAATTCCCCCGTTCCCCCAGCTTTACGTTGAGGGACATCACCAGCTTTTCCCGCAGTGGGTCAATCGGTGGGTTCGTCACCTGGGCAAACCGCTGCTTGAAGTAGTCGTAGAGCAAACGCGGCTTATCTGACAGCACCGCCAGGGGAATATCGTCCCCCATACAGAAGGTTGGTTCTGCACCTTTCGCTCCCATTTCTTCGATAATCATCTCCACGTCTTCGGAGGTGTAACCGAAGGCGATTTGATGGCGCAGCAGAGTGGAATTATCCATCTGGGCCGTTTCACCGAAGGACTGTGTCTTCAATTCTTTGCCATGCACCTGGAGCCACTGGCCATAAGGCTTAGCACTGGAAATGCGCTGCTTCAGTTCCCAGTTCTTGAGGATCTCGCGGCGCTCCAGGTCAAAGGCGATCGCCTGTCCTGGCCCTAACCGTCCCTTCTCGATAATTTCGGATTCGGGTAAATCCACAACTCCGGCTTCCGACGCCACCACGATATAACCGTCGCGAGTGACGGCATAGCGGGCGGGGCGCAGCCCGTTGCGATCGAGGCTGGCTCCAACTTTCTTGCCATCGCTGAAGACGATCAGCGCAGGTCCGTCCCAGGATTCCTGCAGTCCGCTGTAGAACTCGTAGAAATCAGTAATTTCGGGATACTTTGCCAGGTCGGGCTGGTTCTTATAAGCTTCGGGCACCATGATCATAAGTGCCTCCAGAGGATCACGCCCAGACCGCACCAGCAGTTCCAGCACGTTGTCCAGGTTGGCAGAATCGCTGTTGTCAGCGTTGACCGTTGGTAACAGGTCGGGAAGTTTGTCACCCCAGATAGGATGGGCCAGGTCACTCTGTCGGGCCAGCATCCAGTTGATATTGCCTAACAGGGTATTAATCTCACCGTTGTGGCCCACGAGTCGCATGGGGTGGGCCAGGGGCCAGCGCGGCATGGTGTTGGTGCTGAAGCGGCGGTGATAGACTCCGAACGTACTCTGATAGGCGGGATTGCGCAGGTCGAGATAGAAGTCACCCAGAACTGCCGATCGCACCATTCCCTTGTAGACGATTGTACGGCTGGAGAAAGAACAGATATAGAACTCCCGCAGGGATTTCGTGTCTTCAGGCGAAAGGTTAGCCTCCTCCTGACTCAGTGTCCGCAGCATTTGTTTGCGGGCCAGGTACAGCACACGCTCAAGTTCGTCACCCGAAACCGTTGCTTCGACAAAGAGTTGCTCGATCTGGGGCTGGTTCTGCCGTGCCTGAACACCCAGCAATTCTGGCTTGACAGGAACAACACGCCAGCCCAAAATGTTCAGATTGAGACTTTCCAGTACGTCGTTGACAACTTTGCGGGCGATCGCCGCTACGGACTCTACCTGGGGCAGAAAAATCATACCCACACCCACCCGCGAGACATCCCGTATGGTCAGGTTCTGAGCTTGGAACCATTCCTGGAACATCCCCCAGGGGACTGCGGTCATCAATCCAGCCCCATCCCCGGAATCCTGATCTGCACTACAGCCGCCTCGATGCTCCATGCAGCTTAGCGCCGCCAGGGACTTCTCAACCAGATCATGACTTACCCGACTCTGCTGGTCGGCAATAAAGCCCACTCCGCAAGCGTCGCGCTCTTCCACTAACCAGCGTTGCCCTAGATACCCGGTCACTGTTTCCTGCATTGCCTGCATTGATTGATCTCGATTCACGCCTGTATTAACCATAGAGTTAGAGAGGAACGCCCGATGCGGCGGCTGAAATGATCGTCTTCAAAAAACGCTCGTCTGCCCTGGAGGTGCTCCCGAAACTGACGGTTTCAGCAAAGGACAGATCACAAATCTTATAGAAAGCACGAATACCTTGACAATCCCATTCTTACAGAAGCAAGCCTGTATTTTAGGAAGGGAAAGTACAGACTCACCATTACGAACTGTTCTGAGCGTTCAACCTGCCCAATAAATTCTCAAGATGTCCTGACCTTTCCCTGATGTTACAGCATTTATATTCATGCAAAAGACGGGCTTTTCTGTCGGTACGATTATCCAGCTTGCCCTGAGCATTGCCAGTACGGGAGAACTTATCGCCTCCTATCACGTCTGATTCTCTGAGTCCATGTACCTCTCGCTTGCACCGCTCCAGGATCTATGTTTGCTTAGATTCGGGGTCAATCACTCAATCCCATCAAGCAACCCCATTCAGATGGATTGAAGGTGGAATATAGCAATCCCAAATCGGTTGTGAGAAGGGGGCACACCCCCTGCCCCCTCAAGGGAGAATCCCCCCTGCACCCCTCTCACAAATCAAATAGGATTGCTATATCAGGGATCTCAGTTCGTTTGAACTGTAACCAATGCCCCTGCAATTCTTGACAGGTTGATGAATGGCAGATGGTGCAAGACACAAGTTCACGCATTCTCGAACTGTCGCTTTTACTTGAACCGTGTCAAACCAGAACCGTTTTCGTTCTCGCCGCCGATCTCCTCGGCCTCTTAGAAAATCCTTCGTCTTTTTTCCCATCTTAACGATCGTCCTCCCACTTCTGCTGATGGGCGGCAGTCGCGCCGAACGACAACACCTTTCCTCAGCAAAATCGCTGGCAACGGTTGCTGTCCATCGGAATACTGTTGCCCAACGCCCTCCCGCTGAACCTCAGATGATTCCCGGTAATCAAATTCTGCTCAATGGCCGAGCGGTTGCTGGCGTGTGGCGATCGCAGCAGGGAGCTATCGAGGTATCCGACGCCACCCTGACCCAACTGCTGGGGGTGTCTCTGCTCGACACTCGATTGTTTTCCCAACAGCCCGTGCAGTGGTTTTCAGAACCTACCCAAACACGGCTCAATCTGTCAGCCCGCCTCGATCGCCAGTACCGCTACCTGAACATTGCTGATCTGGTGCAAAATTTTGGCTGGCGGGCGCAACTCAACGGCAGTACCCTGCAACTCAATACGCCTGCTACTCAGGTGACTGGGGTGCGGCAGGGCAAGCAGAGTTGGGGCGATCGGATTGTCGTAGACTTGAATGGTCCTGCCCCCTGGCAGATTACCGAGCAGAACGGCGAGTTTGCCATTGGGATTGAGGGAACAATTGACCCTGCGATCGTAACTGCTTTCAAAGGAGTTGCTGGCAACCGGGTGACTTCAATCCGTTTAGAGCGCAGTGCGACTCGAACAGTGGTACGCATGGGGGTTCCCCCTGGTCTGCGCCCCCGCGTTTATTCACTGCCCAGTCCGAATCGGATTGTTGCCGATGTTCGCTATGACGCTCTACAGGAACGCAATATTCAGTGGGCACCTGGCCTCCGCTGGCGACAGCAGTACGTCAACATTGGTAGCACGACTTTTCCAGTGGTCATGCTGGAATTGGACCTGCGTCAGTCGGGTCTGCGACTCCGCCCAGTCTGGGCAAACCCTAATGGCCTTCCTGGGATTTCCCCCTTGATCACCATTGCTCAGGGGAAGCAGGTTGCTGGAGCAATTAATGCAGGCTTTTTTAATCGGGAAACCCAGTTCCCACTAGGGGCCATTCGTCAGGATCGGCGCTGGGTGTCCGGACCAATTCTGAATCGGGGGGCGATCGCCTGGAATGATGCAGGAGAATTTGTGGTCGGACGCCTTAGCCTGCAAGAAACCGTCACCCCTGATTCGGGTCAACAGTTTCCAGTTCTGTATCTGAATAGTGGTTTTGTAAGTAACGGTATTGCCCGTTATACCTCCGAGTGGGGAGCGACCTACACTCCGGTCACCAACAACGAAATCATTGTCACAGTCCAAAATGACCAGGTGGTGGGTCAGCAGCCAGGCGGGGCTGCCGGACGAACCACTTTCCCGATTCCAGTCGAGGGGTATCTCCTGGTAATTCGAGGCAATGGAAATGCTGCTTTCCCAATCGGTTCCTTTGTGGAGAGACAACTTACCGCTGTTCCCGCCAACTTCAACCGCTTCCCCCAAATCATTGGGGCTGGCCCCCTGCTGATCCAGAACCGCCAGATCGTTCTCAATCCTCAGCTAGAACGATTCTCGGACGGATTTATTCGCCAGTCTGCAGTGCGCAGCGCGATCGCCACTACCCCATCAGGTACGGTCATCCTGGTGGCAACCCAGCCCAATGCCGAGGGACGGGGAGCGACTCTGGGACAGATGGCGCAAATTATGCAACAGCTTGGCTCCATTGATGCTCTCAACCTGGATGGCGGTAGCTCCACCTCTCTCTATCTAGGAGGACAGTTGGTAAACCGCAGTCCTCGCACTGCTGCACGAGTTCACAATGGCATCGGTATTCTGCTGCCCTAAGCGCCTATCCGAAAACCCAAATTCTGACAGGCGCTGTAGCGTTGCGCCTGTCAGAATTTGGGTTTTCAGTTTTCGGATAGGCACTCAGTGAATGAGCAGGTAAGGTCCTAGAGGTGGGGTTGGTTGTTGTGGGAGGGTTGCTCAGCGCCCCTCCCACAACAACCAACCACAGATCTGAACATGACTGGAACTTTGTACACCGTTCATGTTCTACAGCCTTTTTCAGGCGAATCAGGTACGGATATCGGGGTGCAGGGGCTTCGATGGCTCAATGGCTCGACTGAGCGCTTGCCGAAGTCCTCGCCGAACTCCGAAGTCCGAACGGCACCGTCCACACATACCCATATCTCACCAGTATGAAAAAAACTGTATTTGTGAAGGCTGTATGAAGCACGGGAAGTCAGAATAAAGAGTTTTTCAACTTATGCCTCCAGAAGACGAATAACCGGGAAACATTTGTTATGTTAAGCATCGTCTACCTGAAACAGCAGGCAATTTTTCAGCTGAAAGTCACTCAGCGCTATGCCTGATGAATGACCCAGCATTTCACGCATCGTCTTTACAGGAGAACGCATCGTGGCACAAGCAAAAGAGGTTTCTCAGTCCACTGTTTCCGCTGTTCCTGCTGCCGTAGCCAAAGGAGTCGCTGCGACCGAACTTCGCCCCTGGGGATCCTTCACCATTCTGGAAGAAGCACGGGGGTACAAAATTAAGCGTATCGAGGTCAAGCCCGGCCATCGCCTCAGCTTGCAGATGCACCACCATCGCAGCGAACACTGGATTGTGGTATCTGGCACTGCAAAAGTAGTCTGCGGCGACAACGAAATGCTGTTATTCAGCAACCAGTCCACCTACGTACCTCCCTGCACCACTCACCGCCTGGAAAACCCCGGTGTGATTCCTTTAATTCTGATCGAAGTGCAAAACGGTGAGTACCTGGGTGAAGACGACATCATCCGCTTCCAGGATGACTACTCTCGTACCGCGTAATTTCTGCCGCTTATCAGAACTGTGGAGGAAGAACAGTTCGCTATTTTTCAAATCTGCTTCTGGTGTTGAGTGAACGAGTTGCCCTGCGGGTAGCTCGTTTTTCTTTATTGAACAAGCAGGCGTTTGCCTTCAGTCCCACAGAGAGGGGAATCGCGCTAGAATTATTTTCAGTTCGTCACCTCGATTTCCAGAACTGCTTCGTTCACAGTCACCATGTTTCAATTAAGCCCCGTTGCCATTAGCGAAATTCAGCGCATCCAATCCTGCCAATCTCAACCAAATGCCCTTGTGCGTCTGGGAATTGCACCGGGCGGCTGTGCCGACTATTACTACACGCTAAAGCTGGAGCAATCGGGCGGGGCGATCGCCCCTGATGACCAGATCTTAATGTGTGGTGATATTAAAATTGTGGTTGATCCCCACAGCTATCAACTAATTGAGGGACTCACCCTAGACTATTCTGAAGACTTGATGGGTGGTGGCTTCCGCTTTCATAACCCCCAGGCGGTCCACACCTGCGGCTGCGGCAATTCCTTCTCTCTCCAGCCCTCCACTGCCCCAAACGAAGAGTGCCCCAACTTTGCAATTTAACGTCTGATCCCCATCCGCAATTCCCCATCACCCAATTTCCAACGTTTTCTCCAAACCGATTGACAGGTTTTTCAGAAAATCGGTATAGTTGAAGACTGTGAAAAGTTTGACCAATCTCAAGGCTTAGTAGCCACAGTTCATGCCTACCATTCAGCAACTCATCCGCAGCGAGCGTCAGAAACTCACTAAAAAGACTAAATCGCCAGCTCTTAAGAGCTGTCCTCAGCGTCGTGGGGTTTGCACCCGTGTGTATACCACCACTCCAAAAAAGCCCAACTCTGCACTCCGTAAGGTGGCGCGGGTTCGCTTAACCTCTGGCTTTGAAGTTACTGCTTATATTCCCGGTATCGGTCATAACCTCCAGGAGCACTCCGTCGTCATGATTCGGGGTGGACGGGTGAAGGATCTGCCCGGAGTTCGCTACCATATCATTCGGGGTACGCTTGACACCGCCGGAGTCAAAGATCGGAAGCAAGGCCGCTCCAAGTACGGCGCGAAACGTCCAAAGGAAGGCGCAGCCAAGAAATAGCACTTTCGGGTCAAACCGAGAGGCTTTGTTTACCCAGCCGCTTCATTGAGAAGCGTTCTGGCTTTTCGAGTGTTCTCCGCAGGTTTCACTCGTTCTCCCTGCCCCATGCAGTGGAGTTTCTCAGTTCGTTGACCCTCCTACCAACACTCATCTTCAACAGCACTACTTATGTCCCGTCGCACAGCCGCTCAAAAACGTCCAGTCCCCCCCGATCCCCAGTACAACAGCCGTCTTGTCAGCATGATGGTGCGGCGGTTGATGCGCTCTGGCAAGAAGTCTCTGGCGTACAACATCATCTACGACGCCTTCAAGATTATCGGAGAGCGTACTAGCGGAGATCCTCTGGAAACCTTCGAGAAGGCCGTCCGCAACGCGACTCCTTTAGTTGAGGTTAAGGCTCGTCGGGTGGGTGGTGCAACCTATCAGGTGCCGATGGAAGTGCGTTCAGACCGTGGAACAGCGCTGGCACTGCGCTGGTTAACTCAGTTTGCCCGCGCCCGTTCTGGTCGGACGATGGCAGGGAAATTGGCCAATGAACTGATGGACGCAGCAAATGAAACCGGCAGCGCAATTCGGAAGCGCGAGGAAACGCACCGGATGGCCGAGGCCAATAAAGCCTTTGCTCACTATCGCTACTAAGTTTGTGGCGGATCGGTATCCCGCAATTTGGAGTCGAACTCCAATTCCTGTCAAGGTGCGAAACAAAAGTATAGAATCTTAAACAGACGCAGAAGTGTGAAGTTTGCGGCAAGTATCAAGGAGGTAGCCGTGGCGCGTAGTATCCCGCTGGAATTAGTAAGAAATATCGGAATTGCCGCGCACATCGACGCGGGCAAGACCACAACGACAGAGCGAATTCTGTTCTACTCCGGTGTTGTCCATAAGATGGGCGAGGTTCATGAAGGAACCGCCGTGACAGACTGGATGGAACAGGAGCGGGAGCGTGGCATCACGATCACGGCTGCTGCCATCAGTACGGCCTGGACTCGTCGTGACCCTGTCAACCCCACTCAGCCCAAGCCTGGTGAACCGGAGCACCGCATCAATATTATTGATACTCCCGGTCACGTAGACTTCACCATTGAAGTGGAGCGCTCGATGCGAGTCCTAGACGGTGTGATCACCGTCCTTTGCTCTGTAGGCGGCGTGCAGCCTCAGACGGAAACTGTGTGGCGTCAGGCCGATCGCTACTCGGTTCCCCGAATTATCTTCATTAACAAGATGGATCGGACAGGAGCAAACTTCTTCCGGGTGTATGAACAGGCGCGCGATCGCCTTCGCACAAACGCTGTTCCAATCCAGCTTCCCATTGGTAGTGAAGACAATCTGAAGGGAATCGTAGATCTGGTTCGGATGCGAGCCTACCTCTACAACAACGACATTGGAACAGACATTCAAGAAGCCGAAATTCCTGCTGAGATTGTGGAATTGGCGAATGAGTACCGCGTCAAGATGATTGAGGCAGTGGCTGAAACCGAAGACAGCCTGATGGAGAAGTACTTCGAGGGACAAGAACTCACTGAAGATGAAATCCGCTCTGCACTGCGGAAGGGCACGATTACTGGAACAATCGTCCCAATGCTGTGTGGTTCTGCTTTCAAGAACAAGGGTGTTCAACTATTGCTAGATGCTGTGGTTGACTATTTGCCTTCTCCAACCGAAGTTCCCCCGATTCAAGGTACGCTTCCTGACGGCAGTGTCGCTTCTCGCAAGGCTGATGATTCAGCTCCACTGTCTGCTCTAGCCTTCAAGATCATGGCTGACCCCTATGGCCGTCTGACTTTTGTGCGCGTGTACTCTGGGATACTTAGCAAGGGTAGCTATGTGTACAACGCCACGAAGGGCAAAAAGGAGCGCATCTCTCGTCTGATCGTGCTCAAGGCCGACGATCGCCAGGAAGTTGATGAGCTGCGGGCAGGTGACCTGGGTGCAGCACTAGGTCTGAAAGACACCTTTACAGGCGACACCATCTGTGATGAGAGTTCACCCATCATTCTGGAGTCACTCTTTATTCCTGAGCCTGTGATCTCGGTTGCAGTTGAGCCAAAGACCAAGCAGGACATGGACAAGCTATCAAAAGCACTCCAGGCTCTGTCGGAGGAAGACCCGACCTTCCGCGTCAACGTTGATCCTGAAACCAACCAGACCGTTATTGCCGGTATGGGGGAGCTTCACCTCGACATTCTGGTCGATCGGATGAAGCGGGAATACAAGGTGGAAGCGAATGTGGGCGCACCTCAAGTGGCCTATCGAGAAACCATCCGCAAGCCAGTCCGTGCGGAAGGAAAATTCGTCCGTCAGAGTGGTGGTAAGGGCCAGTATGGTCACGTCGTGATCGAAGTGCAGCCCGGAGAACCAGGAACTGGCTTTGAGTTTGTCTCCAAAATTGTTGGTGGTTCAGTACCTAAAGAATACATCGCACCTGCTGAGCAAGGCATGAAGGAAGCCTGCGAATCCGGCATTCTAGCGGGTTATCCATTGATTGATGTAAAGGTGACGATGGTGGATGGCTCCTTCCACGAAGTAGACTCCTCGGAAATGGCTTTCAAGATTGCCGGTTCTATGGCGATCAAAGAAGCCGTTATGAAGGCTTCACCGGTTCTGCTAGAGCCGATGATGAAGGTCGAGGTGGAAGTTCCCGAAGACTTCATCGGGAACGTGATTGGTGACCTGAACTCCCGCCGTGGGCAAATTGAGGGTCAAGATACCAGTCAAGGCATTGCTAAGGTGACCTCCAAGGTTCCTTTAGCGGAGATGTTTGGATATGCCACCGACATCCGGTCAAAGACCCAGGGTCGAGGTATATTTTCAATGGAATTTAGCAACTATGACGAGGTGCCTCGTAACGTTGCTGAAACCATCATCGCCAAGAGTAAAGGGAACGCTTAATCAGAGTAAGGGACATATAGATTCATGGCACGCGCAAAATTTGAACGGACAAAACCCCACGTCAACATTGGCACCATCGGTCACGTTGACCACGGCAAGACTACACTGACGGCTGCGATCACGATGACGCTGGCAGCCAATGGTCAGGCTCAGGCTCGGAAGTACGATGAAATCGACGCTGCACCTGAAGAAAAAGCTCGTGGTATCACGATCAACACCGCGCACGTGGAGTATGAAACTGCAAATCGTCACTACGCCCACGTTGATTGCCCCGGTCACGCTGACTACGTGAAGAACATGATCACGGGTGCAGCTCAGATGGACGGTGCAATCCTGGTGGTGGCTGCAACTGACGGTGCAATGCCCCAAACTAAGGAGCATATCCTGCTGGCTCGTCAGGTGGGTGTTCCCAGCATCGTCGTCTTCCTGAACAAAGTGGATCAGGTGGATGACGAAGAACTTCTGGAACTGGTGGAACTCGAAATGCGGGAACTGCTCTCTGAGTATGACTTCCCTGGTGATGATGTGCCTATCATTAAAGGCTCTGGCTTAATGGCGCTGGAAGCAATGGTGTCCAACCCCAAAACTCAGCGCGGTGAAAACGAGTGGGTGGATAAGATCTATGAACTCATGGATGCTGTTGACGCCTACATCCCTACCCCTGAGCGCGATGTAGACAAACCCTTCCTGATGGCGGTTGAGGACGTATTCACCATCACGGGTCGGGGTACGGTTGCGACGGGCCGGATCGAGCGTGGAAAAATCAAGGTCAACGAAACTGTTGAAATTGTCGGCATCCGCGACACCCGCACTACCACTGTGACCGGGATCGAAATGTTCAAGAAGAGTCTGGAAGAAGGTCTGGCGGGTGACAACGCTGGTCTGCTGCTCCGGGGTCTCAAGAAAGAGGATATTGAGCGCGGTATGGTACTGGCAAAGCCCGGTTCCATCACTCCCCACACCCAGTTCGAAGGTGAGGTGTACGTGCTGACCGAGAAAGAGGGCGGACGCAAGACCCCTTTCTTCCCTGGCTACAAGCCCCAGTTCTATGTGCGGACAACCGACGTGACCGGAACCATCACCGCATTCACCTCTGACGAAGGTGGCGCTGCTGAGATGGTGATGCCCGGTGACCGTATTAAGATGACCGTGGAACTGATCAACCCGATCGCTATTGAGCAGGGAATGCGATTCGCGATCCGTGAAGGTGGCCGTACCATCGGTGCAGGTGTTGTGTCGAAGATCCTTAAGTAAGCTTCGACTGAATTCGGTGAAAGGGCGGGATCAAAGCATCCCGCCCTTTTCATTAGTTTTTGGCGTTGTGCCGACCACTACGATCATTCTTCTGGCGATCGCCCTGACCTGTGAGTTAGGCTTGACGGGTCATGTAGACCTCCTCCTCAGATGACAAACCCTAATGCTGCCCTGGAACACTTGCGTTCCAGGGAGTTTCAGTCGATTCTGCAAGAGTTGGAAGATAAGCGCATTCTACTGCGTCGGCGGTTGCTCCATATCACTGCCCTCACCCTACCCACACTGGTGATCTTTGGGTTTCTCTTAGGGCAATTGCTCGGAAAAGCTCTACAATCCAATGTCACAGGATCAATCGTTGAGTTTCTAAGCCTGCTGGGGGCAATGCTTGGGCTTACTGCTGCTGCTATCACCATTCAGCGCCTCTTCAATCCTCAGTTCGAGAAATATCGAAAGCAGTTTAAGCATCAGGTGATTCAGCGGTTGATTAAGCACTACAAACCCGACCTGGTCTATAACGCGATCGGCGGTATTCCTAAAGAAGAATTTGTCAACAGTAGAATTTTTAATCTGTCCATCGATCGCTACCACTGTGAAGATTTGCTCAAGGGCAAGATTGGGGCTACGATATTCCGTTCTTCAGAAGCACATGCAGAGCACAAGGGCAACGACGATATGAACACAGTCTTCCAAGGATTGTTCTTCGTCGCGAGCTTCAATAAGTCCTTCAATGGCCACACGATCGTTAAATCAAATGTGATCGAACAGATGCTTAGATTGGGAAAGGGAGGTTCTCGTACCCGAACCAAACAGTTGGATGGTCTGTCTGTCGAGTTAGTGCAACTCGAAGACCCAGAATTTACCCGCTTGTATACAGTTTTTTCCACTGATCAGGTCGAAGCTCGTTACATTCTTTCTACCAGTTTGATGCAGCGCTTGATCGATTTTCTGAATCTAGAGAATGGTCGTCCCACCCTTACCTCCAGGGTGGGAGTAAATCTTGCTTTCCTGCGATCAAAGGTCTATATTGCAATTCCATTGGGGAGATCCTACTTCGAGCCTCCCTCCCTGTGGGCAACACCCAATCAGAAAATTGTGCAGGACATTGAGAATTACCTGGCAGATATCAAGCTGGCGGAGGACATTATCAACGATCTCAATTTAAACCGCCGGATTTGGGGCAAAAAGTAGGGTTTCAATTTTGCCTCAGACGCGCTAAACTAGTAAAGTTTGAAAAGTGCGTCCTGCCCTTCAGGCTCTTTTCTGTTTCAGAACCTTGAAATCTCATCACCGCAATGGCAACTATTCAGCAGCAAAAAATCCGCATTCGTCTAAAAGCTTTTGACCGTCGCCTGCTCGACACCTCCTGCGAAAAGATTGTGGATACGGCCAATCGCACCAACGCCACAGCAATCGGTCCCATTCCTCTTCCTACAAAACGTCGGATCTACTGCGTGCTGCGATCGCCCCACGTAGACAAAGATTCCCGTGAGCACTTCGAAACCCGTACTCACCGTCGCATCATTGATATCTATCAGCCTTCTTCGAAGACGATTGACGCCTTGATGAAGTTGGATCTGCCCGCAGGTGTGGATATCGAAGTGAAGCTTTAACAAATTCTTCACGGTGCCCTTCCAGTCATTTGGGAGGTGCGATACACTGAGGGAGTCAATCCTTTCTTCATCGAAATCTCTGGTCAGACAGTTGCTTCGATGATCTGTTGACTCCCTTTCAGATAAAGCTTCAATGACATTTTCATCATCAGTTGCGGTTCGAGAGCTTCCCCTGTTTCCCCTGCCAGAGGTGGTGCTGTTCCCTGGAAGACGGCTTCCTCTGCATATTTTTGAACCTCGTTACCGGATCATGATGAACACGATTCTCCAGAGCGATCGCCGCTTTGGAGTTTTGATGTATAACCCAGTCGATCGAACCGTTGCACCAATTGGTTGCTGTGCAGAGGTTGTTGATTATCATCGTTTGCCGGATGATCGCTGGAAGATTATGACTTTTGGGCAACAGCGCTTCCGGGTTCTGGAGTATGTGCGCGAGAAGCCTTATTACGTCGGTCTGGTTGAGTGGATTGAGGATATTCCAACGGATCGTGATCTGCGTCCAATGGCAACTGAGGTAGACACCTTGCTGCGCGATGTGGTGCGTCTCTCTGCGAAGCTAACGGGTCAAGAAATCGAACTACCCGATGATATTCCTGACCTGCCAACGGAACTTTCCTATTGGGTCGCCAGCAACCTCTACGGTGTCGCAACAGAGCAGCAGGCACTCCTCGAAATGCAGGACACTGCAGCTCGACTGGAGCGAGAATCTGAAATTTTGACGTCTACCCGCAACCATTTGGCCGCTCGAACTGCCTTAAAGGATGCGTTCAACGGTTAGCCTGTCCACATTGTTTGTCGGGAGACAGGCATCCGACGCTCCTCAGGGCTAATTCGTCTGGCTTTCTACAGGGCAAATGCTGTAGCTACCAAAGATTTTTAGGGTTTCAGTATAGGTTTTGAGTTCCTCCAGGGCAATCTGTACTTCTGGGGAAGTAATGTCGGCTTCGATGTCGATGAAGAATACGTAGTCACCGAGCGATCGCTTACTGGGCCGAGATTCAATTCGGCTGAGGTTAATTCCGCGATTTGCAAAAACCTGGAGGGGTTTGACCAGTGCCCCCGGTACGTTCGCGGGTACGCTAAAAGCCAGCGATGTATAACTGCCTCCCTTCGAAGGTTCCAGGCTCATTACCCAAAACCGCGTGCAATTATCAGGATGATCATTAATCGGATGTGCCAGAATTGGCAGGTTGTAGATCTGAGCCGCACGTTGAGAAGAAATGGCTCCAATAGTCCAATCATCTTCCAGATGCTGCAAAGCTTCGGTGGTTGAACTGGTTGGAATCAGTTGTACGGTGGGAAGCATGTTTTCAAGCCAAATCTGGCATTGAGCGAGTGCATGTGGATGCGAATAAATCACTTTAATGTCGCTGATTTGATTGGCGCGAGACAGCAGTGCATGGGAAATCGGCAGGACAAGAGCTTTCTGCACCCGCAGGGTATCCTGCTGCCAGAGGGTATCGAGCGTCATGGGGACACTCCCTTCAATCGAATTCTCAACGGGCACAACCGAGAAATCAGTTTGCCTGTTGACCGTTGCTTTCAGTGCTTGCGCAATGCTGGGGGCAGGACACAGTTGAGTCTCCTCGCCTGTCTGCTCCTGCAACCAGGCTGAAAAAGCCAGCGCTGTGGCTTCGGCATAAGTTCCTTCCGGTCCCAGAAAGGCAATGGAGCGTACCATAAAGATTCGTTACCCCTACAACTCTTTTTGGCGTTGCTTAATCCAGATATGATTTTTTGATTGTGTGGCGCGCGG
>CAZVXA010000115.1:0-19868 GCA_964630955.1 uncultured bacterium
ACTTAAGTACCTATCCGAATAATGAAAACCCAAATTCTGGCAGGCGCGACGCGGTAGCGTCGCGCCTGCCAGAATTTGGGTTTCAAGCTGAATTGGCGCTAAACCGAAATTTGCTGCGAAATGCTCTTTTAGAGAGCGTTTCGCAGCACGGCAGGAAGAAATCGTCAAATTCAATAATTTCCACAATTACAGTCGTCTGCCGCCTGTGCTAGAACCAACTGGCAGTATTTTGCCCTCCCTTTTATGCACACCCCTGGCGATTCCGGCAGACTTGAACCGCACACCGCACGCACTGGCCAGGACTTGCTTGAAGCGGGTTTAGTGAATGCAGACCAGATGGCAACCGTCGATGCAGTCCGCGAGCAGTTCTCAATGGCGATCACACCCGATATGATGCGGCTGATTGACCCTACCAATCCTGATGATGCGATCGCCCTTCAGTTTATTCCCCGCTCAGAGGAACTGGCGATCGCCCCGGAGGAACTGGCCGACCCGATTGGAGATGACCCCCATTCTCCTGTCAAAGGGATTACTCACCGTTACCCCGATCGCCTGCTGCTGAAGCCCGTCCATGCCTGCCCGGTGTACTGCCGCTTCTGTTTTCGCCGAGAAATGGTGGGTGAGGATGGTGAGGCACTGTCGCCGACGGAACTGGAGCGGGCGCTGGACTACATCCGGAGTCACCCGGAGGTGTGGGAGGTAATTTTGACCGGGGGCGATCCGCTGATTCTGTCGAAACCCCGACTGCGAACAATTATTCAGGCGCTGGACGCGATCGAGCATGTGGAGGTGATCCGCATTCACACGCGAGTGCCTGTGGTTGCTCCAGGTCGTATAGACGCTGAGCTGGCGCAAATTTTGCGGGTGAGTAAGCCCGTCTATGTGGTGCTGCATACGAATCACCCCCAGGAGTTCTCTGAGGCGGCCCGGACGGCCTGTGCGACGCTAGTGGACGCAGGGGTGCCGATGCTGAGTCAGACGGTACTGCTGAAGGGGATTAACGATTCTCCGGAGGTGATGACCCAACTACTGCGAACCATGATTCGCAACCGGATTAAGCCGTACTATCTGCATCAGGGCGACATGGCGAAGGGAACGGCTCATTTCCGCACCACGATCCAGGAAGGGCAGGCGCTGATGCGGGCGTTGCGCGGTCGCGTTTCAGGGATCTGTCAGCCGACCTATGTGCTGGATATTCCTGGTGGCTATGGCAAGGTGCCGATTGGGCCTGAGTATTTGCATAAGCAGGAAGTGAACACCTATTGGGTGGAGGACCCGTGGGCGAGGGTGCATTCCTACCCACCGCAGGTTTAGGGTTTTGCATCCCTGTTTTCGTCTGGCGCGGCTTCGCCGCGCCAGACGAAAACAGGGATTTTATTTTGTTGCAAAGCCTGGGCGTAGTGGGATACGAGTGGGAGGCAGAGCCTCCAATAGGCGTTCCAGGTCAGAGACCTGGAACGAGATGGTATCACGCTATGCGCTGCCAGGTTGCACCGTTAGTCTTGAATGCAGATGGGAACACTGGGACAGAATGTCGTTGGTTCCGGTGGATGAAAGCGGTTTTGAGCAAAATTTGGGGGGTGCGACCGGGTGAGCACGGTCTGCTGCTGGTGTTGGGGGTTGCCCTGCTCAGTAACTCTGTCGCTCAGAAGATCGCCGAAATCTCGTCGCTCAGTAACTTCCTGACGGATGCTGGCGTCCCTCAATTTTTGTTATTGCTGATTGTCAGTAGCATTGTCAGCATTGTGATGACAGGCGTTCATTCGCTGGTGGTCGATCGCTTCAACCGGGTTGCCCTACTGGCGGGCATTTGCTTCACCCTGGGACTGGCGTTTCTGATCCTGCGAATTCTCTTTATTTTTCATCTACCAAACTGGTTCAACTACTCCCTGGCCTATCTCCTGGCCGAGCAGCAGTTCACCTTCTTCCCGCTGGCTTTCTGGATTCTGGCCAGCGATATTTTTGACATGTCGCAATCCCAGCGACTGTTTCCGCTACTCTCAACGGGTGGGTTTATTGGTAATTTGCTGGGCATCGGGGTGGCTGCCCTGTCTCCGTTTCTATTTCAGCAGTTCAATATCAAGGCTGAAGAACTGCTGATTTTGAATGCGCTGATCTACTTCGTTCTCTATGGGGTGCTCCAGTTGGGGCTGCGGCAGGTGCCTGCCCGAACGACCCAACTGAAGACGGAGACGATGCGAGAGACGTTGATGGAGGGCTGGGAATTTATTCAAGGGGTGCCTGCGTTTCGTTTCCTGACGCTCTCGATTTTGGGCATCATTATCTGTGAGAACATTATTGACTTTCAGTTTTTCGTCACCTCCGAAGCGGCATTTCAAAACTCCGATCGCTTCCAGACCTTCCTTAGCCTGTTTACCCTGGCTCGTGTCCTGGGGTATCTGGCGATCCAGTCCTTCCTGACCCAGCGTTTGATTGCCGGATTGAACCTGAAAAACAGTTTCCTGTTCATGCCGGTGGGGGCGATCGCCGCCGCTGCCTGTGTGTTTGTGCAGCCCGGACTGTGGGGCAGTGTTGCCGCAGTGACGCTACAAAAATTACCGCAGTACACCGTGGATGAAACCGCACGGAAAGCGTTTCAGGGGCTGGTGCCAGAGGAGCGACGGGGACGGGTGAGTTTATTCATGGACTGCTATCTGGTAGCGGCTGGGGCGATCGCCGCTGCTGTCCTGACTGGAGGGGTCATTCTGGCGGGGAAATTGCTGGGAATTGTGAATTATGCCTATGGCTATCTGGCGATCGCCATCCTGGGGGCCGTCGTTGCGCTGGTGGCTGTCATCAAAATGCGATCGGTGTACGACAAGAGCCTGTTCAACTGGCGATTAAAGCGTCGTCAGAGGGGCAAGAGTGTTCTCGATAAATTGGACTTTTAGCATCTACCTGAGACTGCTTTCACGAATTGAGTGTGGGCAGGGGTGCAGGGGCTTCGACTGCGTTCTCGTCGAATTCCCATACACAATCAAGCTTGAATCACCATCAGTATTCACTGCTTAAGAGGAAAACCAATGAGTTCCGCAATGGACAAATCCAAATTTAAACCCATCAGCCTTCGGCTCAAGATTCTGGTGGGCTTCACCGTTTTGTTCAGTGGCGTGTTCGCACTGGCATTTTACTGGTTTTACAACTTCGCTACCGAGAAGACGATGAGCCGTCTATTCCTCGATATGCGGAGCACGGCTGAAGGTGCAGCCAAACGGCTGGACGTAGAGGATCTGCTGTCGCTTTATCAAGACGGAGTACCCAGCCCCGAACCTGAAACACTTCCCTCAGACCCGCGTTACAAACAACAGCTTGCCATCTTTCGGGACATCCATAGCATTGAACCCCGTGCGTGGCTTTACACGTTTGTGCTGGCGAAGGGGGATCAGGAACGGTTGAAGAAAGGGGAAATCCTGGGCCGCTATCGCCCCCCGATCGCCACCAGCGTGGATGTTCGTCAACTACAGCCGGGACAGACACTGCCCTCGGTATTTCTGGCGGATGTCTGGGTCTATTTCGATCCCAGTAAGGCCGCCAGATTCCTGGAGATTTCCAGAGCCAGCGAGTACACGCTGCAAGCCTACCGGGAAGGCAATACGGTTTATCGTCCGCTCTATGACGATGGCCAGTTTGGGAGCTGGATGTCTACCTACATTCCCCTCAAGAATGATGCCGGGGAAACCGTCGCGGTACTCGGCGTGGATTTTGAGGCGGACTACGTGCGGGAAGTCCAGAAAGAGATCCGCGATCGCGTCGTTGTTGGCTTTACTGTCACCTACGCAGGTCTGTTTGTGCTGGTCTTCGTGCTCTCTGACCTGTTCACCAAACCGATCGTTGGCCTGACGAAGGCGGCAGAGCGAATTGGGGAAGGAGAATACACCGACGATCTGGACCTGTTTCAGCAGTCCAAAATGCCCGATGAGATCAGCACACTGGCAGAGGTGTTCGCTCTGATGGTGAGCAAAGTCAAACAGCGGGAAGAATCACTGAAACAACAGGTGACGGAACTGAAAATTGAGATTGACGAGGTGAAGCGGAAGAAGCAGGTGAGTGAAATTGTGGATAGTGATTTCTTCCACGATTTGCAGACGAAGGCTCGCCGCCTGCGGAGCCGTAACCACGAAGCCACCGAAGAATCAAAACCAGAGACGATTGTGCTGAACGGCAAGGTGGAGACGACGAACGGCCACCAGGAGTGAGGCTTTTCATTTAAGGCGGGAGAGTACGGCGCGCCGCACCGTACTCTCCTGCCTCCATCATCCTGCCATGGGGCGGTAGCCCAGGAGTGATATGTATTCTTATCTCGATCCAGATACCCCTCTGGTGTTTGTCTGCAACTCTGCGGAGGCATTCTTTGACTACATGAACCGGGGAGATGCGAGCCACCGCCTCCACCTGATCCGCGAGATGCAGGCGTTGAGCGATCGCGCCCTCCTGTATCCCTGTAGCAATAAGCTGGTTTTTACCAGTTTGCCAGTGCCGCATAAGGATTTGCTGGCACCCTTTGGCTATGCTCAGACGCAGCACTTTTGCCCCCGCCATCCCTCTCCCTTTCTCAGTCTCGACCTGCTGCGAGAATCGGAACTGCTGAACAAGATCTGGCACCATGCCACCCATCGGCGGGTGCAGTTGATCGCCCACGCCACGACGCCAGAGTTTCTGAAGCTGGTACAAACCCTGGAGCAGGACTACGGTCTGGAGGTACTGCTCCCCGAAAGCCCCAACCGGGATTGTGCCTGGGTGCGGGACTACATCGACACGAAGGCAGGCTTTCGCCATCTGGCCGCCACCTGGCTCCCGGACGCTGTTTCATTGCTGCCAGAGGGCTACATCTGCCACACGCTGGAGGAGGCCGCTCAGGTGGCCTTCTGGTTTGCCCAGCGGGGACAGCGGTGTCTGGTGAAGAGCGATCGCGGCAATGATGCCCTGGGACATACGATCATCTCTCCGGCGCAGGAACTGTCGTTCAGCGCTGTGTATTGCAGGCTGAAGCAAAATTCGTTTCTCCAGGCTACTGCCAGTTCATCCTCACACTATCAACCGACGGATTATTTGCTGCATTCCAGAGCTGCTGCTGCACCTGTACTGATTGTTGAGGAGTTTATTGTCTCCAGCGATCGCCTGTTTCCTTCTGCCGAATATTATGTTCCACCGTTGGGTGAGGGAAAACCGCAGTTGACGTATGTCTGCAATCAGTTGTTTCTTGATTCTGGCACCTTCTCTGGAATTGTCATCAGCGCCGAACTTGAGCAACGCGACTGGTACTCTACCCTGGTCAGTAGTGGCGCTCAGATCGCAGCAGAACTTCAGAAAATGGGCTACGTCGGCCACTTTGATCTGGATGCAGTGGTGCAGGACGATGGTCGGGTTGCCCTGCTGGAGGTCAATGCGCGCCGCACGGGGGGGACGCATGTGCATGAGCTGGCCTGCTTCCTGTTGGGTGAGGATTACGGCAAAGAGAAGACCCTGCTGAGCAATACGGCGATGTCGAGCGGCACGATCGCGGATCTGGATGAGTTGGTGGGGGCGATCGCTCCCCTGCTCTACCCGATGCAGTCCTCTGAGGGCGTTGTCATTACCCATTCCTCAAACCTGAAGGAACACAAGTTTGGCTATGTGCTGGTGGCTGGCTCGATCGAAGCTGCGCTGGCTTTACGGGATCAGTTGTCCCGGTGTTTGCTGGCTTCGTAACCAGCGCAAAAAGCGGCGTTGCTTAATCCAGATATAATTTTTTGATTGTGTGGTGCGCGGAGCGCACCACACAATCAAAAAATTATATTTCAAATCAGCAATGCCCAAAAAGCAAAAGCGGTTCCACCCAAGAAGTGGGTGGAACCGCTTTTGCTTTTTGCGATCGCTTATACGGTGGCCATTTCGTGCTCGGTTTCAGAAGCGGCTTCGGGGGCTACTTCACCAGCGGACAGGTTGGCCATTTGATCTTCAGGAACTTCAACGTTCAGGGCTGCGGTGGGGGCATTCATCAGAAACTGGATGCCAGCCGCAACTTCACGGAAAGGACGATCTTGCAGGTAGTTCAGCAGGGCGCTGCGCTGTTGCTCGGAAATCAGATAAACAGTTTGCTTGACTTGGGTCATGATTTTTACCGATTGGGAGCCATAGTTGGGTAAGGGGAGCAGCAAATTTTGATGAATCAATGCCAGGGGCAGGTTTATTCCGAATTGCTGACTCCAATGCATCTAAGATTGCATTGGAGTCAGTGGGGTGAGATCCGTGAAAAATCGTAATTCTACTGCGTTGAACCAGGTCTTGAACAAACCCCTGTGAATCGTATCATCGTTGATCTGCAAAGGTTTCGGGAACTTTTGGATCGGTAAACAGGTCTACTGGAGTCCGTAATTACCGCATATTTCTCTTAATCCAACTTTGTTTGAACTTTTTTTATTTTATCAATGGGTAATTCCGCCTACAGCGCTTTGCGCTGAGATAGAACCAAAGTTTTTGTTGAGAGCCTCGCTCAGCGAGGCTCTCAACAAAAACTTTGGATCATATGCGCTTGCAAAGTGCTGTATTTCCTTTGTCCTTCGCTGGCGATCGCTCATCTTGCCGTCTATGGCGTTTTGCCAGTTCTGTGGTCTGATGGCTCTGGCTCTGGTGGATGGGTCTTGTGCAGGAAATTACTTAGGGACTTGCAGAAATCTCAAGCCTCCAGGGGAAGGTCTGTTAAGTTCTGATGAAGCCGATAAGTTTCTTAGGGATTATTCCTGACCTGTTACAGAAGTTGTAGTAGATTACTCTGGACTTCGGTCAGTGGGAGTGGGCTGTAAAGAACGTGTGAATCTGGAGTGTAATCCATGTCTGATACGGTTATCCGAGTCGAGAATCTGAGTAAGAAGTATGTGCTGTCGCATCAAAAAGAGACTGGCGCATATCGGTATAAGTCACTCCGAGACACGCTAACCAACAGCACAAAGGGATTGTTCAACCGCTTCAGGAATTCTGAGAAGGCATTGGATTCCTCACGGGAAGAATTTTGGGCACTCAAGGATGTGAGTTTTGAGATCAAACAGGGCGATCGGGTTGGGATTATTGGGCGTAATGGTGCGGGAAAATCGACGCTGTTGAAGGTTCTGAGTCGCATTGTAGAACCAACAAAAGGAAGTATTCATATCAAGGGAAGGATTGCCAGCCTGCTGGAGGTGGGTACTGGATTTCATCCGGAGCTTACTGGTCGAGAGAATGTTTACCTTAATGGGGCCATTCTCGGGATGAGCAAAGTTGAAATCCGACGGAAGTTTGATGAAATCGTAGAATTCGCTGAAGTTGAAAAATTTCTTGATACACCTGTTAAACGTTATTCATCAGGGATGTATGTACGTCTCGCCTTTGCAGTTGCAGCTCACTTAGAACCAGAGATATTAATTGTTGATGAGGTGCTGGCAGTCGGGGACGCTCGGTTTCAGAAAAAGTGTTTAGGCAAGATGGAGGACGTTGGCAAGGATGGGAGAACAGTTTTATTCGTCAGTCATAATATGGCGACAGTAACCACTCTTTGTCAAACAGCAATCTGGCTAACACAAGGACAGGTTCAGATGGAGGGAGAATCTAATTTTGTAACAAGTAAGTATTTATCTCATGGCTCAATAACTGCTGGTGAGAGAGTTTTCAAGACCTCATCGGAGAGATTTAACTTTAAACGTATAGCCTTGACCAATACTAATCGAGAAATCACCTCACTATTTGATGTTCGTGAATCAATCAAAATTCAACTAAATTATCAGGTCAAACAAAATATTCCTAATCTGGAAATTTCTATTCAAGTTTTCAATTCTTCTGGAATCCCAATATTCACAACCGATCGCTCATCGTCCATTGATTATGAAATCAGCACTGGAGATTTTATATCAGAAGTAGAAATTCCTTCCTCCTTTCTTGTGCCTGGTTCTTATAATGTGAGCGTTGCAGCACATGTACCTAATGTTGAGGTTCTCTGTCGCCATGAGTCATCAATAACTTTTGAAATTGAGGAAACAGGGAGCAATATGTCCTTGTACAAGGGTACAGCTTATGGCGTTGTCCTGGTTGATCTCCCGTGGCGCGAGTCAAAACAGAAATCAAACAATTTGTCCCCCATCTAAAAGATGAGGCCATCCTTGACATTTCATTTTGACTTAAGTGCAGATGAAAAATGAGTAATTTTTTTGGTTGATACTAGGAGGCATACCGTGAAGAAGGCAATTGTTACACTTGCAGTGGGCGAGAAATACGAAGCAAGTTTTAATAAATCATGCCGGAGTCTTTGGACAAAGTATGCAGAAAAACATCAATCAGATTTAATTGTTTTTACTCGACCTCTAGACACTTCTCAAAAAGCCCAGTCTAGAAATGTATCATGGCAAAAATGCCTTATTTTATCATCTGAACAAATTAAGTCATATGATCAGGTTGCATGGGTAGACTCTGACATCTTGATCAATCCTGACAGTCCTGACATTTTTGAGGATGTCCCCATTGAAAAGATTGGGGTTGTCGATGAGTATTCTATACCTAGCAAAGAAGAACACCAGCAGTGCTTAAGGCTGATGTACCAGCATTGGTCATCAAGAAATATAACTTTCATGGAGGATCTGACAGCAACTGATTATCACAAAAATTTTGGTTTGTCTGGTGAGTTTAACTCCGTTGCCCAAGGGGGGGTAATAGTTTTTTCTCCGGCTCATCATCGGAATTTAATGGAGCACATATATCATGCATATGAAGATAAAGGCCAATCATTTTGGCATTATGAAATGAGGCCCTTGAGCTATGAAATTCAAAGCAACAAATTAGAGCATTGGATATCACCAAAGTTCAACATGATTTGGAATATAGTTAAACATTTTCAATATCCATTCTTGGAAGAACCCTATAACACAACGGAGAAACTCCTATACAAACTTAGAGTTGATCCTAGAGCCAAACTGTTTTCTAAATGTATAAGTGCAGCCTTTATGAACAACTATTTTCTTCATTTTGCAGGAAATTCCAGAGATATGCAGTATTTCGACACAAGAATTGTTCAACTCTAGACCTTGAAGAGCTATATGAATCTTGACGGACGAAGATATATACTTTCCATAATGGAAGATTTTGTGGTGCCCAATTAGCAGCAGGCGTCAATCACTACTTTGTCAATATCATAGTAGATTATTCAAAATTTGTTCCAGTTATTACTGTTTGCTAGGCAAATACTTTGAGTGGTACCGATAATTCCAGGTTGAAAAATATTAATACTATTCCTTTAGATCTAATCTCCAATAACTTTTTGGGACTGAATTGCTAGATTGTTTCCATGGTAAAATCTCTGAAAAAATCAATGAAGATTCTATACGATGGTGAAATCTATGCAATGCAGAGGGCAGGTGGCATTAATCGCTACTTTGAAAATTTGATTGCTCGTCTGCCAGAAACCTATCATCCTTTTCTGACTGCGAATCGGCGATCGCCAACCATCAACTTTCCGGCTCACAAAAATTTGAGAGTCTGTCAGTATCGAGATTTCCGACCTTCCAGAATGTCTAATCAATTGCGAGTTCATTATTTTAGATATTGTCTTGCAAGATTATCTTTTGATCTGGTTCATCCCACCTACTATTCGTTATTGAGTCGGCAGGAATTAGCCTCTCTCTCAGCTCCACTGGTGATCACCGTTCATGATATGGTTCATGAAATCTTCGCTGATCAGCTAGGCTCAAAAGATGGAACCATTTCTGCAAAGAAAAAAGCCTGTCTTGCTGCCCAGGCAATTATTTGTATTTCAGAGAACACCAGGAAGGATCTGATTAAGTATTATCCACACCTGGAAGAAAAAATATCTGTGATTTATCAGGCCGGGGATCTGGATTCCACACTGTCCTATGGGAATGAACCTGTCCCTCTCTCACCTTATTATCTTTATGTTGGCAGTCGTACTGCCGCATACAAAAATTTTGGTAGGTTACTGGTGGCCTTCTCAAAGGCTGTTTCCGTCAACCCTGATTTAATCCTTTGCGTCGTTGGCCCCCCATTTAATGAATCCGAACTGAGCCAGATTCATGACCTGGGAATTGCCCACCATATCGAACACTATGGCTACATTCATGATCGGCATCTGGCTAAATTGTACCGCTGTAGCCTGGGTTTAGTTTATCCCTCTCTGTACGAAGGCTTCGGCATTCCTCCCCTGGAAGCGATGAAATGTGGCACAGTTGCGATCGCAGCAAATACCTCCAGTATTCCAGAAGTGGTTGGTGATGCCGGGATTCTTTTTTCTCCAACAGCGACTCACGATCTGGCAGATATTCTGCTCGACTTAGTTGAGCGTCCAACTGAACGCGATCGCCTGATCCAGAAAGGCTTTGAGCGATCGCAACTGTTTAGTTGGGACAAAACTGTAGCTCAAACTCTGGAGGTTTATTCTTCTGTAACAGTTTGAATACTTTGTCAATATGAGGGTGCCAGATCTCCTCGATTTGACTGAGTAGAAAAAAGCATCACAAACGGCTACTACCAGATCTTGTCTTAAAGCTAAATCCTCTGGATTGTGAACTCATGCTTAGTGTCATCACGCCTGTCTTCAATAGCGATCGCTTCGTTGAGTCCTGCATCCAGAATGTGATTCAACAGGACTGTGCGGAAGTGGAACACCTTATCGTAGATGGGGGTTCAACCGATGGTACGGTGGCAATCATTCAACAATATGCCGAGCAGTACCCCCACATTCGTTGGATCTCCGAGAAAGACCGGGGACAGTCGGATGCAATGAACAAGGGAATTGCCCTGGCCAAAGGGGACGTTCTGAGTTTCCTCAATGTGGATGACTACTACGAGAAGGGTGTACTCAACACCGTTGTCGAACACTTTAGAACTCTGCCCAAACCCTCAATTCTGGTCGGAAACTGCAACGTCTGGAACGACCAGGATCGCCTCCTGTTTGTCAACAGACCCCAGCGCCTGAAGTTGCGGGATCTGCTCCTGGGTGACGAAGCCAATCATTTTCCAATTAATCCCTCTGCCTACTTCTATCACACCTCACTGCATGACCAGATCGGGCTGTATAGCACCGAAGAACACTATGTGATGGATCTGGATTTCCTGCTTAGAGCGGTGCAGGTTGCCCACACCCATTACCTCGATTGCACCCTGGGCAACTTTCGGATGCTGGAGGGCACCAAGACCACCAGCGATTACGCACAGGGTGAAGGTCCCCGGCGCAAAAGACGACTGCTCATGCACTACCGCAAAGACCTGCCGTGGCTTGAGAGGCAATACGTTGCGGTAGCCTACGAACTTTACGAACTCAAACGTCAGCTCAAAACTTCCGCATACACTCTTCTAAAATCAAAATGAACCCCGGAATTAGTATCGTCATCTGCTGCTACAACAGCGCCGATCGCCTCCCCCCTACCCTGGCCCACCTGGCAGCCCAGCAGGTGACCGGAGTTCCCTGGGAAATCATTCTGGTGGACAACGCCTCTACTGATAACACCGCTGAAGTGGCGCGATCGCTCTGGCAGTCCGACCATCTGGCCCCGCTCCGCATCGTTCACGAACCCCAACCGGGACTCAGCAGTGCTCGTCGTCGGGGAGTCCAGGAAGCCAGCTATGACATTGTGTGCTTTGTGGATGACGACAACTGGGTTTGCCCTGAGTGGGTTCAGACGATTGCAGAAATCATGGCACAGCATCCCGAAGTTGGAGTCTGCGGCAGTCGCAGCGAGGTTGTTTCGACCGTTCCCCCACCCGACTGGTTCACCGAATACCAGTCCTGCTATGCCGTTGGCGATCAGGCATCAACCGCAGGAGATGTCACAGAAAAAGGAGTTTTGTGGGGAGCGGGACTGAGCATCCGTAAACCAGTCTGGAACGCCATTTTTCAGCAGGGATTTCAACAAATTCTATCGGATCGCATCGGCTCCTCGCTGATGTCTGCTGGAGACTTTGAACTCTGTCTGGCCATACGGGCCGCCGGATGGCGGTTATGGTACGACCCTCGCCTGTCGCTTCGTCACTGTCTTCCAGCTTCCCGTTTGCAGTGGAGCTATCTGCGCCGCCTGAAACGGGGGATGGGATGTTCCAGCGTGGGGTTAGATCCCTATTTTGCCCTGGCCGCAGGAGATATGCAGGGATGGGGCGATCGCCTGAAACAGATCTGGCTGGTTCGGATCGCGCTCACGTTCCTAAAACTGCTCCGCTATGCTCTGAAGCTGCCACAATTCTGGCAGGGCCATGAAGGCGACCCCGACATCCTGGAAATCGAAGTATTGATTGGACGGCTGTCACAACTCCTGCAACAACGCCAGACGTATCGTTCGTCGTTCGCTGTCGTCCAGAATGCGCCCTGGCGAAATAGCGAACAGTCTCTTTGCAGAATATAAAGGATAGATAAAACTGACTGTAAAAATACGCAAAATTCCTGATCGTGCCGTTTGACGCAGAAACAGGTTAGTGAATGGGCCTGTCTGACAGTCACTTTGGATAGCCGCCTGCTCGCACCGCTGATGCACGACTATCAGGAACGAATCGAATGCTTGTCTTCATCGTCCCGGTCAAGAGCCGTCAGATCGCCACTTCCTGGGCACATGTTTCCCGCCTGTTTGAACGTTGTGTGCGATCGCTCTGCAACCAGACCTCCCCTGCATTTCGCGTCGTTGTAGTTTGTAACGAGCGTCCCGAAATACTCTTTGAACACCTCGCCGTCAGCTACGTTGAAGTGGACTTCCCTGCCCCCATCTGGAAGGACGACGCGGATTTCACAACCAGGGAATTAGACAAGGGGAAGAAAATCTACACCGGGTTAATCCATGCTCGTCAATTTAATCCCACCCACATCATGCTGGTGGATGCCGACGACTGTGTGAGCAAGCACCTGGCAAAATTTGTCAGCCAGCATCCCGAAAGCAGCGGATGGGTCATGGATAAAGGCTACGAGTATGAGGATGGGAGCCGATTCATCTATCTCAAGAAGAATCGATTTCACTGGAAATGTGGCACCGCCCACATCATCCGATTCGACTTAATCGAACCAATCACAAAGGTGCCCCTGGAGCAGTTGACCTGGGAACATTTCTATCACAAAAACATCCCCCAACTGGCGGAGAAAAACAACGAATCTCTGGCTTTTCTACCGTTTGAAGGTGCAGTCTATATCACCGATAACCAGGAAAACATTTTTTATCAGAAGCAGCGAATTCTTAAAGGATTCAACTTCGACCTGAATCAGATTCTGCGGTTTCAAGGCAGAAAGCTGTATGAACGAGTCACTTCTCAACCTTTGACGGATTTGATCTGCGATGAATTCGGTATTTACAGCGTCTTTCACGCTGCTGAGAAGGGGGGTAGGGACTTTGGCGTGAGCGCTCAGTCGAACGCTGAGCGCTCACGCCGAAGCCCCTGCGCCCCGAAATCTGTACCTGACTAGCCTGGAAAAGGCTGTATGCACTGAAATAATTGAAGGGGAGCGATTGATGAGCGTTAATGTATCAGGCTTGCGCGTTGCGTGGCTTTTACCATCAGTTTTCTTCTACTGGCAGCCAACGCTCAAAGCGCTATCGCAACTGATTCCCCAGACCCGGGTGTTCACAACGCGCTGGTTTGGCCTTACGCCCGACGATGAGACCAATCTCAGTGTCGAACTGGTGGGTCGGGTCAAGGTCGTACAGCTCAGCCAATCTTCGCAGGGCTACGACAAGGAATTTACCTACGTTTCTCCAGGGGTCGTTGCGCCGCTGCTGAGATACCAGCCCAACGTCGTTTTTTCAAATTCATTCGGTGTCTGGACTATTCTGGCGCTGCTGTTCAAATTTCTCGGCAACTGGCGGGTGGTCATTGCCTACGAGGGCAGTTCCCCCAGCGTTGATTACCGTAGTTCTCCACTGCGGCTGGCCATCCGGCGGACGATGGTGCGCGTGGCAGATGCCTGCATTACCAACAGTCAGGCGGGGAAAAACTATCTGACGGAGGTGCTGCACGCTCCCTCGCAGTCTGTGTTTGTACAGCCGTATGAGGTGCCCGATCCAGCAGATCTCTTGCAATCCTGCACCGATGAGGAACCGGATGCCCCCGCATCCAACCCCGTCACATTCTTGTTTGTGGGTCATCTGGTGCCGCGTAAGGGACTTCAGTATCTGCTCCAGTCCTGCGCCATTCTCCAGGAGCAGGGTTGTGTGAATTACCGCCTGATGATCGTCGGGAGCGGTGAGCAGCAGCAGGAATTGAAGGCTTTTAGCGAAGCGCATGGATTCAGCGATCGCCTCCAGTGGACGGGACGAGTGGAATACGGGCGTCTGGGAAGCTATTTTCGTCAGGCCAGCGCCTTTATTTTGCCAACGCTGGAAGACACCTGGGGGGTGGTGGTGCAGGAGGCGCTGGCACTCGGCAAGCCCGTGCTCTGTTCTAAACGAGCGGGTGCCCATGAGCTGATTCATCACGGTGAAAACGGGTTTGTGTTCGACCCGGAGCAGCCCGAAACGCTGGCGGCACTGATGCGGCAGGTGATCGACCAGCCAGACCTGAGCCAGCGGATGGGTGAACAGTCAAAGCAGTCGATCGCCCATCTGACGCCCGCTGCCGCCGGAGACTTTCTGGCCCAGGTGACTGAATTTGTCTGGAACGGTGCAGCAGCGCCCCAACTGTCCGCCTAACCGGGAGGTAAGGATGAAACCCCAATCGATTGCCGTTTTTACAGCCGATATCTCCGCAGCAGGGGCTGCAATGGCGAATCATGCCGCTGCGCTGCTCCAGGGATTGCATGAATGTGGCATTCCAGATTTATCGGTTGTTTATCTGCAAGACCAGCCGGGAGCACAGGCTTCTATCCCGGCTGCGGTGAAGCGTGTACCCCTGGGGGTGTCGCGATCGCGTCAGGCCATTCTCCCCCTCAGAAAATATCTCAAAGCCCATCAACCGGATTGGTTATTTACACTGTCGGCATTCATCAATTTTCCATCAATTTTGGCGTGGCGGATGGCGGGGGTGAAGACGCAGCTCATGGTCAGCCAGCATTCCACCATGAGCTACAAAGCCTATGTCGAGTGCAAAGACAATCTCTGGATGCGGAACTACCCCCGCATGGCGAGATGGCTGTATCCCTGGGCAGACGCCGTTCATGCCAACAGTCTGGAGGTGATGAACGATTTGATCCAGGTGATCCGCCTGCCCATGTCCAGCGATCGCATCTTCTGGACGCCCAATCCGGTCAATGCAGCGTACATCCTGGATCAAAGTCAACAAGCACCCGACCATCCCTGGCTGCGACAGAAAGACAAACCCGTGATTTTGAGTGCGGGTAGACTGGCGCACCAGAAGAACTTTCCCTTGCTGCTGCGGGCCTTTGCGACAGTGAGGCGATCGCTGGATGCCCGACTGATCATTCTGGGTGAAGACGGCCCTGCCCGGTCCCAACTGGAGACCCTGATTCAAGAACAGCAGTTGGAAGCAGATGTGAGTCTGGCCGGATTTTCAGCAAACCCCTGGAGCTATATGGCTGCTGCCGACGTGTTTGTGCTGCCGTCCCAGGAGGAGCCGTTTGGCCTGGTGCTGGTGGAGGCGATGGCCTGCGGGTTACCCGTGATCGCCACGAATGCCATCGGTGGTGGGCCACGGCTGATCCTGGAGGACAGTCAATATGGCCTGCTGCTGCCACCGGATGATGTGGACGCGATGGCGGCAGCCATTCTCAAAGTACTGTCTGTCCCGGAGGTACACCAGCACCTGTCAACGGTGGGCAGACATCGTGCCCAGGACTATAACCCCAAAGCGATCGCCCAACAGTGGCTCTCCTACATCCATCAGATGCTATGACCAGTCAGCACCCACCCAGCTCACCACAGATTCTGATTGCCACCCTGATGCGATCGCAGGGAGATACGGGTGTGCAAACGCATTTCAATGCGTTCTGCCACTTTCTCCAGGATCAGGGTGTGGCGTTTTCGCTGGTGACGCCCTTCGACTGGGTGAAGTGGATTGTGCTGCCCGTGTTTGCGCTGCGTCGGGTGATTGATCCATTCAATTCTGAGCTGAGTGTGGCCTGGTACCGCTACTGGCACTACCGCTTCCTCAAAGCTGCACTGCACAGGCGAGTTCGCGCTCTGGTGCAGTCGGGTGTTCCGGTGTTGATTTACGCGCAGGATCCACTGGCGGCCAAAGCGGCTCTGGAAGTCCGCCCATCGATCGCCGAAAAAGTCGTCATGACCGTTCACTTCAACGGCTCCCAGGCAGATGAGTGGGCGGGGAAGGGCAAAATTCGCAAGGAAGGCCGGGTGTACCGTCGCATCCAACAACTGGAGCGGGAAGTGTTGCCCCTGGTGGATGGATTGACGTTTACGACCCAGATGATGCGTCAGCACGTTGAGTCGGCGATTCCTGGGGTGCGATCGGTGCCCACTCAGGTGATTCCCTGTTTCATCGTCTCGCCGTTTCAGGAGTCGGCTCCATCCCCTTCGCCTCCTGTTGAAGGGGATTTGATCACCATTGGAACACTGGAACCTCGCAAAAACCAGCGCTATCTGCTGCAACTACTGGCGGCGGCGAATCAACGAGGCAAGCGATATTCCCTGACGCTGGTGGGCAATGGCCCAGATCTCGCCACTCTGCGATCGCTCACCCAGGAACTGGGTCTGGAGGCCCAGGTGCAATTTTTGGGGGCACAACCGCGAGCCGCCCAATGGCTCCCCAGGCATCAGCTCTATGTTCATTCGGCGGTGATGGAGGGATTTGGGATTGCCCTCCTGGAGGCAATGGCCTGTGGGCTACCCGTGCTGGCAGGCGCAGTGGGAGGAATTCCTGAGGTCTTTGCTGATGGTAGAGAAGGGAGTTACCTCGATCTGGATGACGTGGATAGGGGCGCAACCCAACTGATTCAGATGATGGACGACCCGCAACAGCGCCATCAGATGGGCCATGTTGGGCAGGAGCGGTTCCGCAATTGTTATGAGGTGACTGTGGTGGGTCAACGCCTCCTGTCTTTTTTACAGCAAATCATTACAGATTGAGGTGACCCGTCATGTTTGTCAAATTATCTGGACTGATGGTCATCGCGATCGCCACCGCTTTCTTTCCACGGATTTTTGTGACGCTGGGTGCGCCTGAGACGATCAATTTTATCCACTTTGCGATTGTGCCCTTTGCCTGTGCGATCACCCTCTTTCGTGCCAAAACTCGCGATCGCCATCAGCAGGAAACGGTTGCTCTGGTCTTCCTGGGGCTGATGCTATTGCTCATCGCTATTGTCAGTAGTGCGTTCTATAACAGTGCCGGATTGATTAACACCGTCCTTTCATTTTTGCTGCTGGGTGAACCCATATTGTTGCTGCTGGCGATTACCAGCATCAGTATGCCGATTAAGAGCGTTGAGGGTTTCCGTTACTGGATTTATGTCTTTGGATTCATCAATCTGTTGCTGGCATTAGGACAGCAATATGTCCCTTTTCTGAGAAGTACGCGGGCGATCGCTTCCTGGGATTTGATTCAGGGTGTGTTCTTTTTTAGTGGTGGCGGCCATGTTGTCAGTGCATCGGTGTCCATTACCTTCGGCCTCTATTTCTTCATCAGTGCAGTTAAACAACCCCTGTGGATTCGTATCTCGGTGCTGCTGGCGGCGCTGCTACAAATTGTGGTTTCTGATACCAAGCAGGTGTTTCTCGTTCTATTAGTTTCGCTGGCCATTATCGTCACTTTCAAGCTTCAGCGTCCATTGCAGGCATTGATGTACATTACCTTATTCGTGGTCAGTGCATCTGTGTTGTGGTGGGCCGCTCTGAATCTGTTTGAGAATCGAGAGCTGGTTTACTGGGTGCAGAACCAGGACAAGATGTTGCAGGGGAGGGATCTGAAATTCTCTGTTTTCTCCATTATCCAGTCCTATTACAATTCATCCTTCCATTGGTTCTTCGGTTTGGGACCCGGTCACACGGTGGGGCGGCTGGGGGGCTGGATGCTGCGGGATTATCGGGATTTGTTGCGCCCCTTTGATATGACTGTTTCTCCCGTCAGTCAGGCCGTTTGGGAAGCAACGACGACCAGCCCGGTTGGCGATAAATCCAGCCTGTATTCCCCCTTCTTCGGTTGGGCTGGGATCTGGGGCGATTTGGGGGTGATGGGGCTGGCAAGCTATGGCTTCATTCTGTGGATTACCTGGACTCGATTCTGCGTTGATGACTTCTCCCGATTTGTGCTGATGATGGTCATCGTGTTTGGCGCTATCTTCACGCAGATGGAGGAGCCAGGATACATGCTCTTTGTCATGAGCGTGATCGCACTGCGCTGGCAGGAATTCCAGAGTCAAAAACGCGAACGCTTAAAACAGACTGTCTTGAAATCTTTTGCCGTTGCGCAGGCCGCTCAATGGAACGGCCATTCCCTGAATTAAATCCTGATACCAATTCAATATGAACCTGCACATTCAAGGGGTGTGGGGACGCAGTCCCCACAAGGGGCACCGCCCCTTGACCCCCTTCTATTCAATTCGACTTCACACAAAATTGGCATGAGGCTCAAAGCAGCCCGGAGGCATATGCGGATTCTAATTGCTCACAATCGCTATCAATTTGCGGCTGGAGAGGAGGCAGTCGTGACGGCAGAGTATGAGCTACTGCGATCGCACAGCCACACAGTTCAATTATTTGAGGTGGATAACCACAGCATTGATGGAGCCTGGAGTAAGGTGAAGGCGGCGGTCTCGGCGATTTATTCCACTGAATCAAAGGTGCGAGTTGGGGCAGCAATCGCTCAATTCGAGCCTGACGTGGTTCATGTCCACAATTTCTTTCCGCTCCTGTCTCCCTCGGTGTATGACGCCTGTCATGAGGCCAATGTCCCCGTTGTGCAAACCCTGCATAACTATCGCATCATCTGCCCCAACGGCAAGCTTTACCGTGACGGCAAACGCTGTGAGGAGTGTGTTGGTCAGGTGTTTCCCGTCTCAGGTGTGATCCACCGTTGCTACCGGGAGTCGGTCGCCCAGAGTGCTACCGTCGCTACGATGATCGCGGTTCACCAGCAGCGGCAGACCTGGCAGGAGCGGGTGGATGCGTTTATTACGCTGACGCAGTTTCAAAAGCAGAAAATGATCCAGGCCGGGTTGCCAGAAGATCGGATTTACGTGAAACCTAATTTTATCTTTGATGCCAATAAGGACAGCGCTTCTCCTGAGAAACGGCCAGCCAGATGCTCCAGTACGAACAATTTCGCCCTGTTTGTGGGACGCTTTTGGGAGGAGAAAGGGATTTCAACGTTGATTCAGGCATACGTTGACCATGGCATCCCACTGCCGCTCAAGATTATTGGGGATGGCCCCCTGCGCCCGCAACTGGAGGCTCAAGTTGAGGCTGCGGGCCTCTCAAGCAGAGTAGAGTTTCTGGGCTGGCAGGAGAAATCGGTGGTACTCCGGTTTATGCGGCAGGCACAGTTTCTGATGTTTCCCTCGGTCTGGTATGAAACCTTTGGTCTCTCGGTCATCGAAGCCTTCGCCAGCGGTACTCCAGTAATCGCCTCTCGCCTCGGCTGTATGGCAGAGCTGATCGAGGAGAAGGAGAATGGCCTCCTGTTTGAACCCGGCAATGCTCAAGACCTGGCTGCAAAGGTCGAGTGGGCGATCGCCCATCCCAATATCATGCAGTCGATGGGATACCAGGCTCGCCAAACCTATGAGGCGCTGTACACACCGGAGCAGAACTATCGGCAGTTGATGAAGATTTACCGGGCGGTTGCTCAGGCTTCTGCCCCTCCCCAGGAAGTCTCACTCCTCTAGTCGAGAAGATTGATATTTCGCCCTCACCCTAAATCCCTCTCCCAACGGGAGAGGGACTTCCGATCCGGCTCCCCTTCTCCTACAGGAGAAGGGGCACGTCCTCGTTCCATGCCTCCGGCGTGGAATGCAAACCGGAGGCTCTGCCTCC
>CAZVXA010000116.1:0-19822 GCA_964630955.1 uncultured bacterium
TCTGTTGCTGTAACAAACTGCACTAAACTCTGTGATTAAATTCGTTAAGGTCATCTAAATGTAATCTATATGACCATCAGGGAATGCGGTTAGAGCAGTTGCAGGCTTTTTTGGCAGTGGCGGAAACAGGCAGCTTTCAACAGGCCGCACGACGTTGTGGGATCACCCAGTCCACCGTTAGCCGCCAGATTCAGGGGCTGGAATCTGACCTGGGGGTGTCCCTGTTCCACCGTAGCAGTCAGGCGAAGCTGACAGTAGGGGGTGAACGTCTGCTGCCCCGCGCCCGCAAGATTTTTCAGGAGTGGCAGACCGCCACCCAGGAGCTAGCTGAACTCCAGTCTGGCAAACAGCCCGAACTCTGCATCGCTTCTATCCATTCCCTCTGCGCCTACCATCTGCCCCCAGTGCTGCAACAATTCTGTCAGGACTACCCCGATGTACAACTGCGCGTGACGGCACTGGGGAGCGATCGCGCCCTGAAAGTCCTGAAAGATGGCCTGGTGGATCTGGCAATCGTGATGAATAACCGCTTTCTGGTGGCCAGCCCCGGCCTGGTGGTAGAAGTTCTGTACGATGAACCGATTCGGGTACTGATGTCGGCGACTCATCCCCTCAGCCACTACACGACAGTTCCGTGGGAGGAGTTGGCCCAGTTTCCCCAGGTCGTGTTTAAGGATGGCTATGGGATGCAGCGGATTGTCCAGGAACAGTTTATTCGACGGGGAACTCCCCTGAAGGCGGCGCTGGAGCTGAATACCCCCGATGCCTTTCGGGGCGTGGTACGTCAGGGTAATATGGTAGCCCTGCTGCCCGAATCGGCACTGGTGGAAGCGATGGACGATCCGACCCTGGCGGTTCGAGATGTGGCAGCCAGTGAAACCGGGAGTTCTGGCATCAGCGATCCGCCCCTGACCCGTCAGGTGGTGATGGTGACGACAAGCGATCGCCTGGAAATTCCCCCAATCCAGCATTTTTACCGTCTGGTAATCGATCTGCTGCCCCGGCAAATTCAGGCAGTATCGGAAGCAGAGTGCAGCGTTTGAGCAAAGAGGTGGGCTGTGAGTAATGCCTTTCGAGAGCTACTGCGAAAAATTGGCAGTGGTCCCCATACTGGAAAAGACCTGACTCGCGAGGAGGCCGCTGCCGCCACGCGCATGATGTTGCTACAGGAGGCAACCCCCGCCCAGATTGGGGCATTTATGATCGCCCACCGGATTAAGCGCCCCACCGGAGAGGAACTGGCGGGGATGCTGGATGCCTATGAGGAACTGGGGCCAGCGCTGCCGCCCATTGCAGCCGATCACCCGGTGCTGGTGATGAGTTCGCCCTATGACGGGCGCGATCGCACACTGCCCCTCAGCCTGGTCACTGCCCTGATTCTGGCCGCGGCGGGCTGTCCGGTTGTGCAGCATGGGGGTGGGCGGCTTCCAACTAAGGAGGGGGTTCCCCTGGGTGAACTCTGGCAGGGATTGGGCATTCAGTGGGCGGGGCTATCGCTGAAGCAGTCCTATGAAATGCTGCAACGGGTGGGGATTGGCTTTGTTGATCTGGTCACCCACTTTCCGCAGGCCCAGGCGTTGGTGCCCTACCGGGAACAGATTGGCAAGCGGCCCCCCTTTGCCACGCTGGAACTGATGTGGACACCTTACCGGGGGGAGAGCCACACGGTCGTCGGTTTTGTCCATCCACCAACGGAGGGAATGGCCCGCAGTGCCTTTGCCCTCAGGCAGGTTCATCGGTTTACCACTGTCAAGGGACTGGAGGGGAGCTGCGATCTGCCGCGTGAACGAACGGCCATTATTGGCTACAGCGGTGATCCCCCCCCCGGTAGCCCCCCGGTAGAGGAAGACACCACTGGTTCCGGCGTGACAGAGATCTTTTACCGTCTCCACCTGCACCCGCACGACTATGGATTTTCGGGTAAGAATGTGCCGCTGGAAGGCGTCCCGGAGGCGATCGCCCAGATGATCAGTGTTCTCAGCGGACACCCCTCTGAGCTGCGGCAGTCGGTGCTGTGGAACAGTGGGTTTTATCTGTGGCGCTGCGGGTTGGTACCCAGTTTGGAGGGGGCGATCGCCCTTGCCGCAGCAATTCTAGACCAGGGCAGAGCAGCCCAGAAGCTGAAGCAACTGGCGGAGGCGATTTTACACTTCACCTGAAATTCCTGAGAACACTCAGGGATCTGCTGTTTAATGAAATCCCAGTTTTCACTTGGTACGGCTTCGCCGTACCAAGTGAAAACTGGGATTTCATTTTATGGCCAGCCCCTAAATCGGCGCGAAAATTGGGTTCGCCGCGAAACGCTCTCTACGAGAGCGTTTCGCGGCGTTACAAGGAAAATAGTCAAAGCTCCAGTATTTTAGCGACGCTTGAATCAGGCAGGCTTCAGGTCACGCTGGGAGAATGGTCTGAATTTCTCCAAGAATTTCCGGAATTTCACTGCAAAGAGCTGTTTATCAAGAGATTATTAAGATTTTCGGCTCCGCATTTCGGTACTTTCTCGTAAATACATTTGTCCTAAAAAAATAAGTTTTTTCTCTGGTCGGCTCCCAAATGATTTGCGAAATGCTGATTTTCCAGTCGCTTCACAAAACCTAACCGTAATTCGTATTTTTGCTTAAGGTGATTCACTATCACCACTTCCTGGTATATGCTTATTCTGCCCAGCAAATTTACTTAGTCCCCCTCCGAGAATTCCCTGGATTAACAGTATTCATTGAGTAGGTTCACTGCCACTAGCGCTATGGACAATATCTATAAGGCAGCGGGTATCGCTGCTTTCACCATCGGGATGCACTTTACGTTCGCTCAGTCTGCTTTCGCGTTCACTCAAGCTTCAGAACTATCTGTCGTTCAAAAAAGTTCCAATTCAATTGCGATTGTATTGAATCAAGCTCTCCCCGATCAGTCTTGGGGCAGTGGCTACTCGAATGACCCCCCGGTCGATGGTGGCCCTTCCCGAACCCAGGGGTCTGGTAGTCGCTAGGGTGTTGGCTGTTAGGTCAATGTTTGTTTAGTTCATCGCGTTAGCTATTCAGGGGTACAGTCTGCTCAATCAGAGCAGATTTGCTCCAGCTCATTGCTTTAACCAGGGTGTGAACCTGCCACACAGGTTTTGGCTTTGGATAGTCTGAGCGATAGTGACCGCCCCGGCTTTCGTGGCGATAGTCTGCACTCTTTAGGATCAGCAGGGCAACTTCCAGGAGGTTGCGGACTTCTACCCAGCTTTTTAGCAGTGTTACTGCCTCGGTATCCAGTTGGTAGGCCGTCGGGGGGTACAGCAAAGCCCCCAATGTTTGACTGATGGGAAGGTCTAGAAAGAGGACATTCCAGTTCAAAATGTTGGCTATTGCCTCCTGCATCACCTTCTCTTCACGACAGATCCCGGCGCTCTGCCACATCAGCCGTTGCAGGTTCTGGCGCACTTCTTTTAAGGTTTCAAGCTGCTCTGTTATTTCTTCCAGCGTCAGATGGATGGGGATTGGTGTATCGGCGAGTGGAGGATGCTGGGGGACAGATTGAATTTGACCCAGTTGTGCGCCAAAGACTACACACTCTAGCAGTGAATTACTGGCGAGACGATTGGCCCCGTGGACACCAGTGCTGGCAGTTTCACCCACTGCGTAGAGGTGAGGGATGGTAGTTTGGCTGTTGCTATCGGTGACCACTCCACCCATCCAATAGTGAGCAGCAGGGGCAACAGGAATGGGTTCGCTCAGCGGGTCCACACCCCATCGCTGGCAGACCTGGAGAATATTGGGGAAGCGGTGGTGAATTTTTTCCACCGGGATCGGGCGCAGATCGAGCCAGACGTGGGCGATCGCCGGATCGGGACTGGTGCGCTGTAGGTGGGTAAAAATGGCGCGGCTCACCACATCTCTGGGAGCCAGTTCTCCTGCAGGATGATAGTCGAAGGCAAATCGGCGACCCTCCCGGTCGATCAGGTGCGCCCCTTCCCCCCGTACCGCTTCGCTGATCAGAAAGCGGGGCGCACCGGGTAATGTCAACGCCGTTGGGTGGAACTGCATAAACTCCAGATCTCGTAGCACGGCTCCTGCTCGGCCTGCCATCGCGACACCGTCCCCCGTACTGATGGAGGGATTGGTGGTCTGGGCATAGACCTGCCCTCCGCCTCCCGTGGCCAGCACCACCACTCCGGCGTGCAGCCACCGCACCTGCTTCTGGAACAGCAGGCATAGTCCCTGACAGTCTCCCGCGTCCGACAGCCACAGGTCAATTGCCAGAGCATAGTCCAACACCTGAATGTTGGGCCGCTCGCGTACCCGGTCTGCCAGAATGCTGACGACCGCTCGTCCAGTGGTATCGGCTGCATGCAACACTCTGCGCCGGGAGTGGGCCGCCTCCAGCGTCAGGGCCAATTGCTCCCCCTGTCGGTCGAAGGCGACGCCCATGTCCACCAGCGCTTTGACACAGCGGGGAGCCGCTTCCACCAGGAGCTTGACTGCCTCTGGCTCGCATAATCCCACACCCGCCTTCAGAGTGTCCTGGATATGCAGCAACGGGGAATCGTCAGGGGCGATCGCCGCTGCCATTCCTCCCTGTGCCCAATCACTGGCAGAGGCTGATAGGGTTTCCTTGGTGAGCAGGGCGACAGACAGGTGGTCAGGAAGACAGAGCGCAGCATAAAGTCCGGCTGCACCGCCGCCCACCACCACCACATCAAAGGCTGCTGGAATTGAAGTTGTCATCAGGGATTGCTTGTCAAAGATAGTGCGTTTCTCGCTCTAGTGAAGTACAGATTTTTGTGAGAGAGCCGCGCGGAGCATGGCTCTCTCACAAAAATCTGTACCTTATCCAAGCGTGAAGCGCTATAGACAAAAGGCCGGATCTTCGACGACTTCTCGACGCGAAGATCCGACCTCCTACCGTTTTCAGCCGATTTTCTGAGAATGACCGCTATCTAGCGATAGACTCCGTTGTTGAAGCGATCGCCCCCTTCAACCAGCGCATCAAGGGGCGCGCTGACAGTAAATTTGTCGAGGTTCGATCGCAGGATGTCTTTCTGTTGCTCCGTCAAACCGGGCATATCCAGAACATCTTCAACATTCTCGAACGGCGCATACTTCAGAACCATCCCCGCCAGGGTGGGATACATACCCGGATAGTTGCGGAAAGCCCGAACGTTGGTATTATTCAAATCGATTTTTTTGCCGTAGTCTGTTGCCAGCTTGTCGTCAACAATGTTGCGGAACTCTCCGGCCAGCAAGGGCGATGAACCCCAGGCCAAGCTGTTGACCAGAACTGCGGGCGGCTCTGCCGTTACCGCAAGGGTCGCCGTCTGAGGCAGGCCAAACAGCCAGACGCCCATCACCAACACCGACAGTACCAAAGCACCAACCAGTCGCTTCATAGCTCGAA
Organism: uncultured bacterium; assembly: GCA_964630955.1. Lineage (GTDB taxonomy): Bacteria > Cyanobacteriota > Cyanobacteriia > Elainellales > Elainellaceae > CAZVXA01. The sequence goes on from CAZVXA010000116.1 coordinate 5,380, forward strand.
CCCCTTCCAAGTTCATGACCTTTAATCGAGTGGAATACACAGCAAATAAAAATTCAGATGAATTCTTTCTTAGAGCGTACCACCTGGAGGGGATCTTCTCAGTCTCAGCGCCGTGCCATTCGCAGAAATTTATCAAGGTCAGCAAAGGAGCCTGCGTAGGTTACGGTTGGCATATCATAGCCTTTGAGGTTGACCACATGCTGCTTGAACAGCAGCTTGGCATTGGCAGGCATCGATTCGGTCAGGTAGTGGTAGGTCGCTTCTCCCAGCGCCACGTCCATCCCAATTTGCTTGGTTGAGGTCTCCAGTCGGAAAGCGGCATTGACCGTATCTCCCAGGGCGGTGTAGTCAGGGCGATCGCCTGTCCCCGTGTTGCCGACCATGGCATACCCCGTGTTGAGTCCAGCCCCCACTCGCACCGGGAAGGGCAGCGGATATTGCTCGTGTAGTTGGCTGGTCATCTTGTGCAGTGCGTCTAATGCCTCCAAAATTCGCACCATGTCCTCCATCGTGACGCCCTGCGCCCCGTGGATCCAGACGGCCATAATGGCATCGCCAATATACTTATCGACCCAACTCCCGTATTCGCGGATGATATCTCCAGCACGGCGGAACCAGGTGCCGATCGCTTCTGACAGAATCTTTTCATCGAGCTGGCGCGTCATCACAGTGAAGTCGCGGATATCGACCACCAGTACAGAGATCAACCGCCGTACATGCAGCGTGGCGGTGGCGGTAAATTCTCCAGAGTCGGTGCCCATGGAGGAATCTGCAAGGCCAGAGATATCAGGGGAGTAAAATTCCAGCTCAGTCTGCCCAAAGGTAAGCCGATCACCATTCTGAAGAGTGACGGGGACACTGACCCGACGACTATTGACAAAGGAACCGTTACGACTACCCAGGTCAATTAAATAAAACTCACCCGTCTCCATTCGCTGGAGCATGGCATGGTTGCGAGAGATCCAGCGGTCAGGCAGCACAAAATTGTTATCGTCACCCCGCCCAATTGTCCAGCAATTGCTGTTGGTCAGTGAGAGATAACGGTCTCCCGACTCAGTTCTCAGAATCAGATGGGGGACGGGCTGTGCAGCTACCACGGGTTTAGAACCGCTACTCTTTCCCTCGTAAAGCATCCTGTTGCATCCAACGCATGGGTTTGGACCTTCATCATGGGTTACTCTACCGCGAACCCCATCCAATCACGAGTAGGTGAACCCCTCTCATGGATAGGCGGAGTGCGACGGTTAGTTCCATCCTGGCAGACACCCTGAAGGAGATGCTGGAGATATAGCTTCAGCAGCTTTCACTCTTGCTCAGGATAATTCGATCATATCCTTTTCAAGAATAAGATCTATGCAAGGGTTGCGACCAGCCAGAACAGACCATCGACCAGAATCGTACTGAGTACTGCTCCACCAAATGCCCAGCGATGGAGACGATTGTCCCGCAGTGGCAAAACACCCACCAGCACCAGCACCAGCAGCAGCACCAGAGCACAGCCGCCTCCCCAGGGGGTTTGCATTTGCAAGACCGCATTTTGGAGAATGGGTTGGCTCAGACTGGGTTCAACCCTCATCAATTGTCGCCAATATGGAATCAAATCAACTAAGTAAAAATACAGATCTGTGACAGCAGTTCCGAACAGAGACCCTAAGTAGAACCAGTGCCCCACCTGTGGCTTCTGAACACTGCGAACCAGGGACCACAGCACAAAGGGCAGCGGGATCGCTTCTACGGGTAGATGAACCAGTGGCTCCCAACGCAGCCACCCCCAGTAGATTGACCCTGCAAGCCATGTCCACGTAAACCCCAGTAGCAAATCTCCCCAGATGAAAGTGCGAGGCCGTGCTCTCAACTCCTGACTCACCCACAGCCAGCCCAATGTCAGCGCCAAACTCACCCAGGGCAATGCTCTGACCATTGGAGCTTGAATGAACACCGGGACAGAGATGAGAAAAGCCGATGCCCCGAAAACAGCCCAATTCTTTGGTTTTGATAAGGAAAAGTGCAGTGAAACCGCCGAAGGTTGAATGGCGGTAGGGGGCGTTGGGGAAGGAGGGGAGTAAGAAGACAAAGGATTACTTATCGCCGAATTCATTTTTTTTAACAGTACCATGACTTTATCCCCCCCTGGGGCATCCTCAGGAATGATTTTTGAATCATGGATGCCCCAAAGGAATACATTCAGCACCAAGCATCTTTACAAAACTTAGCATCTTTTTAATTTTCTGGAGGGAACTTCGAAATATTGATGGCAGGCAATCGCCAGATTAAAGTTGTATGGATCAGGGAACCCATTGGTTGAACAACGTAAAAGTGGCCCTGCTGTTTCTGGAGTGGATGAATGGATTGGTTGCAAATGAATTGGGTTTGGTTGGCGAATAATGACCTCAGTCCGGTGGGGGTGGCTACCGAGCTGGTACTGGCCACTGCTCCTGCCGCAGAGAGTCCCGGAGTCCTACAGACCACCCTGGAAGCGATCGTGCTGGGGCTGGTGCAGGGAATCACCGAGTTCCTACCCATCAGCAGTACGGCTCACCTGCTGGTATTTACTCAGGCGCTGGGCTGGGCAACGGTGGGCGAGAAATACTTTGTGGATGCCATTCAATTTGGCAGCGTGATTGCGGTGCTGCTGTACTTCTGGGCTGATGTTCGACAGATTCTGGGAGGAGCCTGGACGGCGCTGCAACAGAAAGACTGGGCACGGGAGGAGTGGAAAATCCTGGTGGGGATCGCCGTTGGTACACTGCCCGCCCTGATTGGGGGTTACCTGCTGAGGGACTTTATTCCTGAGAGTGCGCTGGTGATCGCCATCATGTCGATTGTGATGGCCACCCTACTGGGACTGGCGGAGAAGATCGGTCGCCGCAAGCGAGACTTTAACCAGCTCCAGATTTCAGACGGCATTCTGGTCGGGCTGGGCCAGATGATCGCCCTGATCCCCGGTGCGTCCCGGTCGGGATCTACCCTGACTACAGCGCTATTCCTGGGACTTCAGCGAGAAACGGCGGCTCGGTTTTCGTTTCTGCTGGGAATCCCGACGCTGGCGATCGCCACCCTCTACCAGGCTCGCAAGGCATTCGGTAACGTTGACAGCATGGTGCCGCTGTTGTTTGGCATTCTCTCGACGTTTATCTTCTCCTACCTGTCGATCGCGTGGCTGCTCAAGTTCCTTCAGAGCCGCAGCACCTGGGTGTTTGTCTGGTATCGGCTGGCCTTTGGGGCGGTGATTTTGCTGGCGATCGCTGCTGGCTGGATGCGTCAGGGGTAGGCTGGGTTCACCAATTTCAGCCAGTTCCGGCAAAATGGAAAGAGCTGCACTGAACCGTACTATTCCCGCATTTCTCCTGCTATGAGCGTCTCCACAATTCAACCTGCCCGCATCTCAAAAGTCCTTCCCGGCTCCATTGCCGAGGAAATCGGATTTGAGGCGGGAGATTCCCTGGTGGCGATCAACGGTCAGGCTCCCAGAGATTTGATCGACTATCAGTTTCTTTGCGCCGATGAGGATTTGGAACTAGAGGTGCTGGACGCTCAGGGGAAGAAGCATCGCGTCGAAATCGAGAAAGACTATAACGAAGATCTGGGTCTGGAGTTTGAGACAGCCCTATTTGATGGCCTGATCCAGTGCAACAACCGCTGCCCCTTCTGCTTCATCGATCAGCAGCCGCCAGGGATGCGGCAGACACTTTATTTGAAGGATGACGACTATCGGCTCAGCTTCCTCTACGGCAGCTATCTGACCTTGACTAATCTGCCTCAAAAGGAGTGGGATCGCATCGCTCAACTCCGTCTGTCTCCGCTGTACGTCTCCGTTCACGCGACGGAACCGGACGTGCGGGTGCGGCTTCTTAAAAATCCCCGTGCTGCCCAATTGTTAGACCAATTGCAGTGGTTTCAGGATAACGATCTGCAAATTCATGCTCAGGTGGTGCTGTGCCCCGGGATCAATGACGGAGCGCATCTGGAGCACACCCTGCTGGATCTTGCACAGTTTCACCGGGGAGAGTTGCCAGCGGTGGCCTCGGTGGCCGTTGTGCCTGTGGGGTTGACCCGATTTCGCCCGACTGAAGATGAACTCACCCCGGTCACTCCCGAAAAAGCCCAGGAAGTGATCGCTCAGGTGCAGTCACTCCAGACCAGATTCCGGCAGCAGTTGGGCAGTACCTTTGCCTGGTTAGCCGATGAGTGGTTTTTGATTGCCGGCCAGGACGTGCCTCCGGAGTCCCATTATGAGGACTATCCTCAGATTGGGAATGGGGTGGGGTCAATTCGCCAGTTTTTGAAGCAGTTCAATCGGGCAGCCAAGAAACTACCGCAGGCAGTCACTCCACCCCAACGATTCGTCTGGGTGGTGGGCAACGCCGTTGAAAAAGCTTTCCAGCCAATCGCCCGTCGCCTGAATAAGGTGCAGGGGCTGACAGTAGAAATGGTGGCCCTGGCCAGCGATTATTGGGGGCAGCAGATTAGCGTGACCGGGTTGCTCACGGGCCATGACCTGCTTCTGGCTTTGCAGGGGAAAGACCTGGGTGACGGCATTCTTCTACCCTCACTTATGCTCAAGCACGACGATACAAGATTTCTTGACGACATGACTGTGGCTGAGGTGGAGCAACGGCTGAACAGTCGCATTTGGGTGGTCGATGGGGTGGAAGGGCTGGTCGCACGCTGTAGTCAGTCCCTGGCTGTGGCAGGCCGCAGGTGAGCCGCGCCAATTTTCCCTGAAATGCTGACTGCGTCAGCGTTTCAGGGAAAATTGGCGCTAAATATAACAATGCCGTAAAACGCGCTCTAAGAGCGCGTTTTACGGCATTGTAAGTAAGTGGGCTTGGAAAAACTTGAAACCCAAAAAGCTGTTCCGCCCGCGCAGCGGGTGGAACAGCTTTTTGGGTTTCAAGTTTAATCACGCCTACCTACTTAGAAGTCAAAAAATCCAGTGATTTAATTCCTCCAGTAAAAATCAGCTACCCGATCGCCCGCAGTCCCTCGAATCGGCAACCCTGTAGGGGGATTGAGCAGAATGATTCGCTGTGACAGTTGATCGCCCAGACGACGAGCCACCCGACTGGGAATGCCGTAGCCGTATAGCAGATGCCCCTGCCCCGACAGCACAAGAACCAAACGGTTTGGATTGGCTTTAACAAACTCTGCAACCCCCTGAGCCATCGTTTCATCCCAGAGCACCTGTGCCAGGAAAAAATTTTCGAAGCGATCGCTGTTCCCGTGCCCCTGGTGCGCCTCATCGTAAATCTCTCGAATCATTTGACGATATGCGGCGTTATCCGTTCGCAGTTCGCTGGCGGGCGGAATCCACTGTCTATCAGCCTCGGTTAATCCAGCTAACCCCTGCCGTGCGACTTTGCGGGTGATTTCGGTGGGGGTATTCAGGGCAATCACAGGAATCTGGTGTTCTCTGGCGTAGCGCAGGAGGGACGCATACTGTTCCCATGGATAGCCCCAGCGCTGGTCAAATTGGCTCTGGCGGCGTAGTTCTGCCTCAGAGAGCTGGCCGCGCAGATACTGGTCAAGCAACGGTTGGGCAGGACGCTGAAACATCTCCAGAGCGATCGCCATCTGGGGCCTGAGGCGATGCAGCCTTTGCAGGAGATCGAATGTTGCCTGCTGGTCTGCAGAATTCTCGTGGGTTTCCCCCAAATAGACAACGCTGCTGCGGGCGATTTCCTGTAGAGCGCTGTCAGCAGGGCGAACCTGTTGGGGATTCAGGGGAATCACCAACTGTTGGGCCAGGGCAGGAGGCGTCCATAGCAGGAGTATCCCCAGGGACCAGCCCCAATATTTTGTGAGACGACGGTAAAAGTCAGACACAGCAAACATTACATGGATTCGTCTTGATTTTAAAGCAGGCGCATCACCGAGGGTAAATCCCACTTCTGCAAATTCCAAAAACCAATTTTACGAATAGCGCGGGCGATGCCGACGCTATTCGTAAAATCGGGATTCAACCCATCAGCGATGGGGATAAACAGACAGCATTCTCATGTCATAACAGACCCCCCTCCCCCGGATAGCGTCAGAAAACTATGCGGAAATTGTTAGGACATGTAGTTAATCGCGAGCAAATTTGCAATGTAAATTGTCATCCAAGAAAGGCGCTCGAACATTGATGTGTTCTGGAATACGCGCACATCATTTGAAAGATTGAATCGGTGAACCACTGCGATCGCCCTAAAATGTAGCTTGTGAAACATTAAGGACTTATCTATAGCAACCCAACAAGATTCTCTAGGAAAAGACGCATATGTTTTGATGACATGAGGCTGATATTTAAATAAAGATCGGCTATGATGACAGCGAAGTAAAGTTCGGTTAATTGAAAATTCAGGGATTTTACCGTTGTATTTTCCCAGGTTTTCTTCCGAGCGCCCCCATATGTCCAAGGCTGGAGAGGATCGTGACTATTTACGTTGGCAACCTGTCTTTTCAGGCTACCGAAGAGGATTTGCGCGAAGTATTCGCTGAGTACGGCAAAGTTAGCCGGGTCAGTCTTCCCACAGACCGCGAAACCGGTCGTAAGAGAGGTTTCGCGTTTGTCGAGATGGAAGACGAAGAAAAAGAGGATCTGGCGATCGCCGAACTCGATGGAGCTGAATGGCTGGGACGCGAAATTCGCGTAAACAAAGCTAAGCCCCGTGAATCAGGCGGAGGTGGCGGTGGACGCGGTGGACGCAGCTTTGGCAATGCCGCAGGCTAACCCTATCAGGCTTTGTTGTGAGTGTAAGGGCCATCTGGGAGCGGGTACTGAAACTACGCACCTGGATGGTCTTTGTGCTTTGTTCCTGGTCTGAATCACAGGTTTAGAATGGAGGGTATGTCTCGCCCTCGCCTGCTGCTCATCATTGCCGGAATTCTGGTCAGTCTGGGATTTACCCTATGGCTGGTCGATGTTCTGGTGCGGCTCTACACCGGGCTATCCTACATCTCGCCACTGCTGGGAAGCATTGTCACGGGGCTAATTGTGCTGGCGATCGCCGCTCTGATCGTAGCGCTGGTTTACTATGCGGTCTTGTTTCTGCGCCCCAGTCGTCCTAAACCGCTGCCCCAGGTTCCCGTTGAAAAGACCGAAGCGGCAGAGCAGACATTAGCGGCAGTCCAGCAACAGGTCGATCAGATCCAGGATGAAGTCGTGCGACAGGCGTTGATCGATCGATCCCAGGAGATTTCGGCAGAACTGTCGCGGGGAGCGCTGCGGGTCGTTGTGTTTGGCACCGGGTCGGCAGGCAAGACCTCGATTATCAACGCTATGCTGGGACAGGTTGCCGGGCAGGTCGGAGCCACGATGGGCACGACAGAGATGGGACAGACCTATCGCTTTCAGTTGCGGGGTGTTGAGCGAGAAATCTGGGTGACTGACACGCCGGGAATTTTGGAGGCTGGGGTCGCTGGAACCGGGCGAGAACAGCGGGCAAGGCAGTTGGCAGCGGAAGCCGATCTGCTGCTGTTTGTGGTAGACAACGATCTGCGTCAGTCCGAGATTGGCCCCCTACGATCGCTGGTTGGCATTGGCAAACGCTCCATCCTCGTTTTCAACAAAATTGACCTCTACACCGACGAAGACGTTGAAGTGCTGCTAACCCGACTGCGCCAGCGGGTACAAAACTGGCTCGCGCCGGAAGATGTGGTGGCGATCGCCGCCAACCCCCAACCCGTGACGCTTCCAAGTGGTGAGCGCGTCCAGGCTTCCCCCGAAATTCTGCCACTGCTGCGCCGCACTGCCACCATCCTGCGCACCGAAGGCGAAGACCTGATGGCCGACAATATTTTGCTGCAATCCCAGCGCCTGAGCGAAGAAACCCGTCAGATTCTGGATGCCCAGCGGCGGCGGCAGGCCGAACAGGTGGTCGATCGTTACCAGTGGATTGGTGCAGGGGTCGTGTCCGTCACGCCTTTACCGATGGTGGATCTGCTGGCTGCCGCTGCTGTCAACGCCCAGATGGTCGTAGAGATTGGCCGGATTTACGGCTGTGAGATGAATCTGGAGCAGGGCAAAGAACTGGCAGTTTCCCTGGCCCGCACTCTGGTTAGTCTGGGAGTCGTCCGAGGAGCGCTAGAGATTTTTTCCTTAGCGCTGCAAACCAACGTGGCGACGTTTTTGGTGGGACGGGCCATTCAGGGGGCGATCGCTGCTTATCTCACCCGTATTGCCGGAAAAAGCTTCATCGAATATTTCCGCCGCAATCAGAGCTGGGGCGATGGTGGGATGACAGAGGTCGTCGCGCAACAGTTCCAGCTCAACCGTCGAGATGAATTTATTCAGTCGTTTGTGCAGGAGACGCTGGTGAAGGTGGTGGCTCCGTTGAAGCAGAAGCTGTAGCAAGTAGTTTGAAGAAGCGTACACGGATGTGCTGGCTGAGCGGAGTCGAAGCCAGCCCTGGAGGTTTCTGATTCACCAATGGTTTACGTGGGTCGCACCGTTCCCTTCGACTCCGCTCAGGGAACTCCTTTGTCCACTTACAAAAATCTCTTGGCCTGGCGGGTCATATCACTACCGTTGCAAACTCCGAATCAGCATCTGCGCATAGGGCGACTGGTGTAAATGCGCTTTGCCAGAAGAACCGAAGAGTTCCAGTTTCTCTGTTACCACTTCTTTCATGGCTTCTACCACGTCGTCCATGCAGTCCAGCAGATCGGAGGAGGGGGAGGCGCAGGAATCGGTTTTGAGAATGCGCATGTAAGCCTGACGCACTTCGGTGTTGACGTTGAATTTGCAGACGCCCAGTTCGATGGAGTGGTTGATCATGTGGGCAGGTAGTCCCGACGCGCCGTGCAGTACCAGAGGAATGTCTAGCATTCGGCGAATTTTGGCCAGACGGTCGAAGTCCAGCCTGGGTTCGCTGCGGTACTCGCCATGCACATTACCAATGGTGACCGCCAGGGAATCGACGCCCGTGGCTTTCACAAATTCCACGGCCTGATCGGGATCGGTCATCTTGGCTTCTTTTTCGGCGATCGTCAGTCCATCCTCGGTGCCGCTGATGCGACCAATTTCTGCTTCCACTAAGGCTCCTACCGCGTGGGCCAGTTCGGTCATGGCTTTTGTGAAGGCCAAATTTTGTTCATAGGCAAAGGGGGAACCATCCGCCATGATCGACCGCATCCCTGCCGCCAGAGACATCTGAATCGCATCGGCGGAAGTGCTGTGGTCAAGATGGACTGAGATAGGGACTGCTGCTGCTTCTGCTGCTTTCAGACAAAGGGACACCAGGGCAGCCCCGCCATACTTCAGAGCGCTGGGGTGAATTTGCAGCATTGCCGGACTGGAAGCGGCCTCTGCTGCACTGATCACGGCTCGCACGCCCTCCAGGTTGTAAACGTTAAAGGCCCCGATCGCGTAGACGTTGCGGCGGGCCGTTTCGAGGAGTTCCTGGGTTGAAGTCAGCATGGGATAGGGAGGGGTGGTGCGATCGCCCGTTGCTTAGGGAAGTCTTTAGATCTGGATAGACAAGGCTCTCTCCGCATCATAAGGCGTTCTGGGGTGTCGAGGGGCGATCGCCACAAAGCTTCCATACCGATCTCATTTCTTAAGTTTTTTGTGACAATTGTGAAAGAAACCTAAAGGAGGATGACCATGACCCAGGACGACGCACCAGAATCCCCCTTGGAGGGAGCATCTGGGCCAGAATCCACTGGCGATCTGGCATCTTCTTCGAGTGTTGCTTCAGGTGGTAGAAGCATATCGTTGGGGCAACCGCGCTACTGGTTGATTGCGGGTCTACTGCTGGTGCTGGGTGGCGGATTTTTAGGAACCCGGATGCTGATGGGCAGCAGTCGGGCACAGACGGAACCTGCTCCTGCCTCCAGTGCGCCTGCTCAAGCGGTGACCATTGCATCCGTAGAGGCTGCCTCCATTACCCGCTCTCTGGCCGCGACCGGAACTGTTGCAGCCTACGATTTGATTCCCGTGCTGCCCAAAGCTCCGGGGCTGCAGCTCCAGCAGGTGAGAGTCGATGAGGGCGATCGCGTCTCCGCAGGACAGGTACTGGCGGTGCTGGATAGTTCTGTCATCCAGGCGCAGATCAGTCAGGCAGAGGCCGAAATTGCTTCCCGTCAGGCAGAAGTCCGACAGCGGCAGGCATCTCTGGCTCAGGCAAAAGCCAGACTCGCGGATGCAGAAAGCAACCTGCGGCGCTATCAGGAACTGGCGGCAGCGGGAGCTGTGAGCCAGCAGGAGCGAGACACTCGCGTTACTAATACTGCCACCGCAAGGGAGGCTGTCCGGGTGGCCGAGGCGGATGTGGGCAGTGCCCAGGCCAATGTTGCCAGCGAACGGGCACGTCTACAGCAGCTCCAGGCCCAGCTTGAGCAGACCCTGGTGCGTGCTCCCGCCAGCGGTCTGGTTGCCCAAAGAATTGCCCGCGTGGGCAACATTACCTCCGGCGCAGACCAATTGTTTTCTATCATTCGGGATGGACTGTTGGAACTCCAGGTCAAAGTCCCCGAAACCCAGCTTGCTCAGGTTCAGGTTGGCGCACCCGTCCAGATTTCCTCCGACAGCGATTCTCGAATTCGCTTTCAGGGACGAGTTCGTGACATCGCCCCCCTGGTGGACGCCCAATCGCGTCAGGCCACCGTCCGAATCAACCTGCCCAACTCCGAACTTCTGCGACCAGGGATGTTTCTCAAAGCATCGCTGGTCTCCGCCCGCACTCAAGGGCTAACGGTTCCTGCAAAAGCCGTTCTGGCTCAACCAGATGGGAGTGCGATCGTGTATGTTCTGGATGCTGACAACACGGTGAAAGCTCGATTGATTCAGACCGGACAAACCATCGCTGCCGCTGATGCTGAGAATGCACGGATTGAAATTGTCGCAGGGCTGAAGCCTGGTGAGAAGGTTGTAGTTGCGGGAGCAGGGTATGTGAAGGAGGGCGATCGGGTGAACGTGGTGACGCAATGATGTGTTTCTCATATTGCGCGATCGTTGGGTTGTGACAGGACACGATTCCATAACGTTTGAAGGGGGCGATCGTGCGGTTGTGACAGGACATCATTCCCAATTCCCGACGTTTGCGCCGTTGTGACAGGACATCATTCCCAATTCCACGACGTTTCAGGGTTTGGCATTCGGGCGTTGCATTTCGGTCAAAGCAAAGATTATTAGCCGAATGCTAAACCCCTACAGTTCCCATCCACCCATCCACCCATCCACCCATCCACCCATCCACCCATCCACCGTACAGACGTTCCGCGGAACGTCTCTACCCATCCACCCACCTCCTCCACCCCATGAACCTCTCCGCCTGGTCCATTCGCAAACCCATCCCAACGATCGTCCTCTTCCTCGTTCTGACGATCGCCGGACTCCTCTGCTTTCCTCGGCTGGAAATCGACTCGAACCCGAACATCGATATCTCGGTGGTAACGGTGACCGCGACGCAGCAGGGCGCGGGGCCAGCGGAACTGGAGTCACAGGTGACGCGCAAGATTGAGGATGCGGTTGCGGGGTTGGGCAATATTGACGAACTCAGCTCCACCGTGAACGATGGTGTTTCCGTGACGCGGATTGACTTTGTGCTGGGGACGGATGCCGATCGCGCCACCAACGATGTGCGTAATGCCATCTCCCAGATTCGGCAGGACTTGCCGCAGGACATGAACGAACCCATTGTGGAGCGGGTGCAGTTCGCGGGTGGGGCGATCATGACCTATGCAGTGACCTCGAACCAGCGATCGGTGGAGGAACTGAGTAATCTGGTCGATCGCACCATCAGCCGGGAAATTCTGTCGGTGAAGGGGGTAGCGCAGGTTAATCGGATTGGTGGGGTTGACCAGGAGATTCGGGTGGAGCTGAGTCCGGAGCGGCTTCAGTCGCTGGGAATTACCGCGACCCAGGTAAACGAGCAGATTCGGGCGTTTAACATTAATCTTCCCGGTGGACGGTCGGAGCTGGGCAATCGCGAGACCAGTATTCGCACCCTGGGGAGTGCGGAGAGTGTGGCAGCGCTGAAGGATTATCAGATAGTGCTGCCCAACGGGAGTTCCGTGCCGCTGTCCAGCCTGGGGACAGTTTCCGATGGTTTTGCCGAATCCCGGCAGACAGCCCTTTTCAACAATCAGCCAGTGGTGGCGTTTTCGATTCTCCGCAGTTCCGGCAGCAGCCTGGTGACGGTAGAAGAGGGGGTGCGTCGAGCTGTGCAGCGGTTAGAGGAATCGCTGCCATCGGATGTCAACTTGCAGCTCATCTTCACCCGCGCCGACGATGTGCGCGAGTCCTATCAGGCATCGATGGATGACCTGGTGGCCGCTTCGGTACTGGCGATTCTCGTGATTCTGATTTACCTGCGGGACTGGCGGGCGACGCTGATTACGACGATTTCTCTACCGCTGTCGATCATTCCCACGTTTGCGGTCTTTCAACTGCTGGGCTATACGCTCAACAACATGACCCTGCTGGCCTTCGCTCTGTCGGTGGGGATTCTGGTGGACGACACGGTGGTGGAAATCGAGAACGTCGAGCGCCACATGCGGATGGGCAAGACGCCCCGGCAGGCTGCTTTTGACTCTTCTTCAGAAATTGGACTGGCGGTGATCGCCACCACCGCCACAATCGTTGCCGTCTTCGCCCCTGTCGCCTTTATGGGCGGCATACCCGGTCAGTTCTTCCAGCCGTTTGGCGTGACGATCGCCGTTTCCTCGATCTTCTCCACACTGGTGGCTCGCACCCTCACCCCGATGCTGGCCACCTACCTGATGAGACCACCCCAAAGTACAAGGAAAAAGGCACACACAAACCTCACCGAAGACTTAAAGGCGTCTCCCTACTACCGCCGCTTCCAGCCCTATCGGATGCTGCTGGAGTGGTCACTACGGCATCGGTTGACGACGTTGCTGCTGGCGATCGCCTTCTTCATCGGCAGTCTCATGCTGATTCCCTACGTACCCAAGGGACTGTTCAACAGCGGCGACACTGGACTGTCCACCCTTTCCATCAGCCTTCCGCCAGGGACTACGCTACCGGAAACTGAACAGGTGGTGCAGCGGGTCACCAACGAACTGCGGCAGCAGCCGGAGGTGAAGCAGGTTTTGGCGACCGTCGGGTCAGCAGGAGGCATTCAGCAGAGCGGCGTGAATTCTGCAATGCTGTACGTCAACCTCAAACCAAGAGATCAGCGGGATTTGTCACAGCAGGAGTTTGAGGCAAAGTTTCGTCCGCAACTCCAGCAGGTTCCCGGTGCGCGGATCAGCTTCGCCAGCAGTGGAGCAGCGGGGAATCGGAAGGATTTATCGGTTGTTCTAACCAGCGAGAATCCAGAGGCTCTGACGCAAGCGGCCAATGCCCTGGAAAAGCAGATGCGGGAGATTCCTGGTCTGGTGGAGGTCGAATCTAGCGCCAGCCTGGTGAAACCGGAGTTGACGATTCACCCTGACCCCCGACGAGCCGCAGACCAGGGGGTTTCGGTACAGGCGATCGCCCGCACCGCCACCCTTGCAACATTAGGCGATACCGAGGCAAATCTGGCCAAGTTTGAACTGCCCGATCGCCAGATTCCCATTCGGGTGCTGCTGAATCCCGCTTCTCGCAGCGATCTCAGCACCATTGAAAACCTCCAGGTGCCCACCAGAGACGGTCGTATGGTGCCGCTCATCTCAGTAGCCAATCTTGGGTTTGCCAGTGGCCCCGCCCAGATCGACCGATTCGATCGCGCCCGTCAGGTTTCGGTTGAAGGTAACTTGCAGGGGGTCTCCTTGGGAAGCGCTTTAGAAAAAGTGGCGAAACTCCCAGCGCTACAAAGTCTGCCTCCCGGTGTAGAGCAGAGGGCGCGGGGAAATGCCGAAATTATGCAGGACATCTTCAGTCGCTTCGGAACGGCGCTGGCTACAGCTATTCTGGCAATCTATGCGATCCTCGTTCTGCTCTATAACGGTTTCCTGCATCCCGTCACGATCATGATGGCGCTGCCGCTGTCGATTGGTGGCGCACTCCTGGCACTCCTGATTACGCAGACTGAATTGGGACTGTTCGCCCTCATCGGCATTGTGCTGCTGATGGGCATCGTTACCAAAAACTCGATTCTGCTGGTGGACTACACGCTGATCAATATGCAGGAGGGCAAACGGCAACGGGAGGCGATCGTTGATGCGGGCGTTTCGCGTCTGCGCCCGATCATGATGACAGCCATTTCTACCATTGCTGGAATGATGCCGATCGCTCTGGGGTTGGGTGCTGGGTCCGAAACGCGGAGTCCAATGGCGATCGCCGTTATCGGTGGGTTTATCACGTCAACCCTGCTGACCCTGGTGGTCGTCCCGGTAATTTTCACCTACATCGACAACTTCCAGACCCGACTTCTGCGGCTATTTCACCGAAAACCTGTTTCGGAATCGCTGGATTTGGGGGGCGATCGAGCTGATTCAGTAGAATTCCCGGAGTCAAAAGCTTAAACGGCGTTGCTTAATCCAGATATGATTTTTTGATTGTGTGGCGCGC
>CAZVXA010000117.1:0-19805 GCA_964630955.1 uncultured bacterium
TGACCCCACCCTGCTAACGCGAGGATGGGGAGTGCGACGAAGTTTGTTCAAAAGTTACTGATCGCTGCTTACCCCTCCAAAGCTGCTACCAGGATTTGGAAGACGGCTTCGATATCATCGGGGATTACGAAGAGGTTTGTCCCCTGAGTGATCAGTTTTTCCGCTCGATGCAGTTGCCCAAATTGCCAAATGTCACCTGTGGTCACTGCTCCCAGTAGGTTTGTCTGATCGCTCGTTGTCCATTGATCCAGCGCAATCAGTTCGACCGCCAGTTGGGTGAAGCCTTTCGCCAAGTCTGCGTTTTTGGCTTCGATCACAATCAGTTGCGAGTTTCGATAGACATAGTAATCGAGTGAACCTTTCAGGCGATCGCTCACATTAATCGGGTATTCAATCCGCAGTTGTGCTCCCGTCAGCTCTGCCACTTCAAAAAGAATGGGAGCGATTAACGTCTCTCGTCGAGCGGCTTCGCTAGTGAGACTGACGTAGGTGAGGCGCTGCTGGAGTGTAGCTTTTAGTGTAGAAAGTTGGTCAGGAACCGTGGGAGATTTGGAGAGGGTAAGAGGCGATCGCCGCAGGCCGTACCCCAGTTCCGCCAGAATATCCTCCGGTTCGTAGGGCATTTCGAAGTAGCTGCGGAACGTATAGGACTGGTCGGGCTTGAGGATAGTGGGCCTACTCATGAATGTGTTCCCCAGGAATGGCGATCGCTTCGCAGCGCTTAAACCGCCTGAATGCTCTCATTATCTCCGTACCACTCTGAATCTTCCAACCCATCTCGGCTTTTTGTGGAAGTGCGACGTGGAGCGCCGTCCTATCCGACCCGCAAACCCCATCCCGAATCGGCGCTCTCCCTTTAGAATGAGTTAAATGAGAACCCGTTGAAGGAGTTGTGTTCGTGGAGTCCCGCTATAACCCGGCAGCAATCGAGGAGAAGTGGCAGAAGACATGGGAAGAACAGGGGCTGGATCTGACAGATACCGATCCCAGCAAACCCAAGTTCTATGCCCTGTCGATGTTCCCCTACCCGTCGGGCAACCTGCACATGGGGCACGTCCGCAACTACACCATTACCGACGTAATCGCCCGTGTCCACCGGATGCAGGGTTACCGGGTCTTGCACCCAATGGGCTGGGATGCCTTTGGCCTGCCAGCGGAAAATGCGGCGATCGACCGGGGTGTCCATCCCGCTAAATGGACTTATCAGAACGTCGCCCAGATGCAGGACCAACTCAGGCAATTGGGACTGTCCTACGATTGGAACCGGGAAGTCACCACCTGTTCGCCCGACTACTACAAGTGGACGCAGTGGCTGTTCTTGCAATTCCTGGATGCGGGTCTGGCCTACCAGAAAGAAGCGGCGGTCAACTGGGACCCCATCGACCAGACGGTACTGGCCAATGAGCAGGTGGATAGCGAAGGGAAATCGTGGCGATCGGGCGCAAAAGTGGAGCGTCGGCTGCTGAAGCAGTGGTTCCTCAAAATTACTGACTACGCAGAGCAGTTGCTCAAGGACCTGGAGCAGCTCGACGGCTGGCCGGAGCGGGTGCGTCTGATGCAGGAAAACTGGATCGGCAAATCGACCGGAGCGGAGGTCACCTTCACAACGGAGGCAGGCGACGACCTGACCGTCTACACCACGCGCCCGGATACTCTGTGGGGGGCGACCTTTATGGTGCTGTCGCCGGAGCATCCACTGGTGGATAAGCTGACCACACCGGAGCAGGCTGAGGCCGTCAAGGCGTACAAACAGGAAGCGGCTTCTAAGAGTGAGATCGATCGCACCGCAGAAGGACGCGAGAAAACGGGCGTGTGGACGGGCAGCTATGCGATTAACCCTGTCAACGATGCCAGGATTCCCATCTGGATCGCTGACTATGTGTTGATGGGCTACGGCACGGGGGCGATCATGGCGGTTCCGGCTCACGATGAGCGGGACTTTGCCTTTGCACGAAGGTTTGGCTTGCAAGTGGTAGTGGTCGTCCAACCGGAAGGTGAAGCCCTGGATGGTGACACCATGACCGAAGCCCATCCCGGTGAAGGGGTAATGGTGCATTCGGAACCGCTGGATGGTATTGCCGCTGGCAAAGGGCCGGGTCAGAGCGTCGAAGCGGCGGTGAAGTGGTTAGAGGCAAACGGTAAGGGCAAAGGAACAGCCAACTACAAGCTGCGCGACTGGTTGATCTCGCGTCAGCGCTACTGGGGCTGCCCAATTCCCGTGGTTCACTGTCCCTCCTGTGGCATTGTGCCTGTGCCCAACGATCAGCTTCCGGTACAGCTCCCCGAAGACGTGGAGTTCTCCGGTCGGGGTGCTTCTCCCCTGGCCAAGCTAGACCAGTGGATTAACGTCCCCTGTCCCTCCTGCGGTGAACCCGCTAAGCGGGAAACCGACACGATGGACACCTTTATCTGTTCGTCATGGTATTACCTGCGCTATCCCGATGCCCGCAATGAGCAGCAGGCATTCGATCCAGCCAAGGCAAACGACTGGATGCCCGTCGATCAGTACGTCGGCGGGATTGAACACGCCATTCTGCACCTGCTGTACTCGCGGTTCTTCACGAAGGTGTTGCGCGATCGCGGCCTGCTCAACTTCGACGAACCGTTCAAGCGGTTGCTGACACAGGGGATGGTGCAGTCAGCGGCGTATAAGAATCCCAAAACGGGTAAGTATGTGACACCTGCGACCATTGCCGACCTCAGCAACCCCACCGACCCCGAAACGGGCGATCCGTTGGAGGTGGTGTTTGAGAAGATGTCGAAGTCCAAGTACAACGGCATCGACCCGAAGGAAGTATTGGGCAAGTACGGCGCAGACACCGCCCGCATGTTCATCCTGTTCAAAGCCCCTCCAGAGAAGGATCTGGAGTGGGACGACGCCGATGTAGAAGGCCAGTTCCGATTCCTGAACCGCGTCTGGCGATTGGTCACCGAGTTTGCGAACACCGCAGGGGCGAACGACCGTTCGCCCACTCCAGACCCAGGTGATTTAACCAAACCCGAAAAAGACCTGCGCCGCGCCATCCACACCGCCATCAAGGAAGTCACCGAAGACCTGGAGGGTGATTACCAGTTCAATACGGCAGTTTCAGAGTTAATGAAACTCAGCAACGCCCTCAATGATGCCAGTTGCAAAAATTCTCCGGTGTACGCCGAAGGTATCGAAACGCTGTTGATTTTATTAGCGCCATTTGCACCCCACATTGCGGAAGAACTCTGGCAGATTCTGGGGAACACCAGCTCAATTCATCTCCAGCCCTGGCGCAAAGCAGATCCTGATGCGCTGGTGGTCGATGAAATCCCGCTGGTGATTCAAATTATGGGCAAAACACGCGGCACGATTCAGGTGCCTGCGGGTGCAGACCAGGCCACTTTACAGAAGTTGGCCACTGAGTCGGAGCTGGCCCAGAAATACATTGCCGGGAAGACGATTAAAAAGGCGATCGTGGTTCCAGGGAAGCTGGTGAACTTCGTGGTGGCGGATTAGAGCAACATTCCCCTTGCAAAAGGGAACCCTGATCGAGAACTCCTCACTCGATCGCCCGCCATGTCTCGATACTCCATTGATGAATTCCTCAACGCCACTGTCCAGAAAGAGCGGGGGGAAGGAAACTTTGAGCTGGAAAGCCCACATTTGCTGGAAGTCAACCTCAACGGTCGCGTCTGGTCGAAAGCGGGGGCGATGGTCGGCTATCTGGGCAATGTCACCTTCAAGCGGGAAGGACTCCTGGAACACGGCCTTGGCACCCTGATGAAAAAGATGGTGACCAGCGAGGGCATGTCCCTGATGAAGATGGATGGCAGGGGTAAAGTCTACCTGGCAGACCACGGAAAGCGCGTCCACATCCTGAACCTCAACAACGAGACGATCTACGTCAACGGCAACGACGTTCTGGCGCTGGAGGACACCGTCCAGTGGGAAATCAAAATGATGCGACGGGTGGCCGGAATGCTGGCCGGAGGGCTGTTTAACGTGCGGTTATCGGGGACAGGGTTGGTGGCGATCACGACCCACTACGAACCGCTGACGCTGAAAGTTCGCGCCCAACTCCCCGTGTTTACAGACCCCAATGCGACGGTTGCCTGGTCGGGATCGCTTGAACCAGAGGTAGTGACTAATTTTACGATGGGGACGTTTCTCGGACGGGGCAGCGGTGAGTCGATTCAGCTCAAGTTTCAGGGGAATGGTTGGGTGGTATTGCAGCCGTTTGAGGAAGTGTATTTTCAGGCGGGGGGTTGAGGGGCGATCGGTCAGGCCAGTATAGATCAGGCAATCGTTTCTACATCCGCATTGCCTGTATCCCCAATCCAGGCTATTTGTCCGATCCGCTTCCGCCGAGCATACTCCCGCACCTCCTCTCGATCGCCCACAGGCCGCAGTTCCACTTCAACCCGCACCAGTTCGGCAGACTCTCGAATCTGCTTCGCGTGGGCAAAGGCAGCGGCGTAAGCCTGTGTTGTGACGGGAACCACCAGCCAATCACTGGGTGCCGTCTGACCGGGAAGTTGCCCGGTCGGTAGGAGTGACTGGTGTAGTTCTTCGATGTTGAACACGAAGCCAATCCCCGGCTGGGTTTCGCCTTTGGGGTGATACAGACCCAGGAGCTGGTCATAGCGTCCGCCCTGAGCCAGGATGTGTTGCCCTGAAGTGCTACCGCTGATTACCTCAAAGACAATCCCGGTGTAGTAGTTAAAGGTTTGTACCAGACTGAGGTCAAGTACCAATGTGGGCGGGATCTGTCCTTCCTGGGAGAAGCTCTCTTCCAGCAGGTCAATCAGGGATTTCAGGCTGTTGACGACGGACTGTTGGCGATCGCTCAACTCCAGCCCCACCACCCGCTGCAGCACGTCCTGGGGGCGACCCCGCAGATCCATCAGGAGCAGGGCGCGATCGCGCAATTCTGCCGTCAGCGGCAGGTTTTCCAGTTGGAGGCGATCGAGGTGAGCAATGGCTCGGCGGACCTGATCTCGCACCGATTCAGGGAAGGAGGAGAGGAGCGATCGCGTCAGTCCCGCTTCACCTAAGACGAGATGCCACTGGCTCAGCCCCAGATTTGCCACGCAATCGGCCAGCAGCAGCAGGACTTCTGCATCGGCAGCAGGGCCACCTGCTCCCAGTAGTTCGACCCCTGCCTGATAAAACTCCTGCTGACGGTTAAAGTTGCCCCGGTTGGCGCGGCGGAAAACATTTGCGTTGTAATAGAGGCGCTGGGGGAGGGTGGCGCTGGAGAGGCGGTTGGCAGCGGCGCGGGCAATCGAGGCCGTTAATTCGGGCCGCAATCCCAGTTCTTCCTGTTCGCGATCCTGGAGTTGGAGGACGGTCGATCGCTCAATCGCTCCACCTGCCATCAGGGTGTCCAGACGCTCCAGGGTGGAGGTGATGATGCGGTGATAGCCCCAGCGGTGAAAGACCTGCTGTACTCGATCTTCAATCCAGCGCTTCTGGGCGACATCCAACGGAAACAAGTCCCGCGCGCCCGCAGGGGGTTGGTACACCATAAATTGTTTCTTCCCTACTTCTTCTTGCCAAACAGGCCAAACAGCCCGCCGCCCGATTCAGGTTTGTCTTTTGATGCAGGTTTCCCGGCAGTAGGGCTGTCCTTTGTGGCCTTTGGATCAGGCTTGGAGGCAGCGCTGTTGTTCGAACCTGGATCGACGCGACGCATTCCTTCCACTGCAGTAGCATCCTGGGGGTTTAGCTCCAGGGCTTTGCGGAAGTGAACCTTTGCCATTGTCGCCTGATTTGACCTCAGATACACGACTCCCAGACGAGAGTGAACTGTCGAATTATTGGGATCAATTTTGAGGGCATCCCTCAGCTCACGAACTGCGTTGGTGAAATCCTGCTTTGACTCATACTCCTGAGCACGGCGCAGGTAGGAGGAGAGAATCGAGGCTTTCGTGGGAGGACCAGACGTCTGGGTGGGAGGGATTGCAGGAGTCTGTGGTGTAGAAGTTTTGGTTGATGCAGCACTGGGAGAGGGGGACGTATCTCCTTTGGACGCCTTCCGCATCAGGTAAATCAGGTTCAGTTCGCTGATCTGCCCGGTAAGCTGGAGCGTCTGGTCAAGCGTCTGGTATTGCTGTTCCGCCAGTTGCTGCACCGCAGCGCGGTAGGCCGTCTCGATTTCTCCAGTTGCGCCTGCCAGCCGACGGGCAGCATCGCTGCTGAGGAGAACAGTCTCCTGTTGACGAAGAGCCTGCTGTCCCTTCAGCTTCAGCAGCACGAGATACTCATTGAAGTTCTTCTCCTGAGAAAGCTGCTCATAAGCTGGATTGACCAGCTTGGCCAGAAATTCAGACGCCCGCTGGCGATCGGCCTCACTCTCTTTGGCGCAGCTATCGGGGTGAAGGCGGCGTGCGAGCTTGAGGTATTGCTTGCGAATTTCTTTGGGATCCGCATCGACGGGGATACCCAGAATGGCATGGTGGTCGATGAAGTCGAGGTTAAAGAGTCCTGACTCGATTTTGATAGACATTCGCAACGCTTACCCAACATCGCTGAATCCGAACTCTTACAGTGTACTTCTGCGTGCCCCCTACTGCCAGTGGAACGTCCGTAAGATCACGACATCTTGGCCACTAGAGGGCATGGGCTTCATCGTTTCCTTACATAGTTAAACCTGATGACTGAAAAAGCTGTTGCCCCCGTTCAACGGGGGCAACAGCTTTTTCAGTCATCAGGCTTTCCACGCTCTACATATCTGACGAACGATTGAATCAGTTCTCGGTCCTCCTGGGGGCTCAACTTTTTCCACATCCACTTACTTTCTGGAGTTTTGACTATTTTTTCTACAATGCTGCGAAACGCCCTCACAGAGGGCGTTTCACGGCATATTTAATTTTAGGCTGATTTCCCCTGAAACGCTGACGGAGTCAGCGTTTCAGGGGAAATCAGCGCAATTTAGTCAAAAGTCCAGTTACTTACAATGTTTTTCATGTCGGTGAGGTACGGGGGTGTGCCCCCACACCCCCGTACCTCACCAGGACGAAAAGGGCTGTATAGGCGGATCGAGGAGCTATAGATTGACTTCAAATAAGTTAACAATTATTAGATTAACTGCTCATTGTTTTTAAAATTTTGTTTTAAAAACCATCTTTGGCGACTCATATGCAAAGCTTTGTTAACCAAAAATCCGTTTTTTTTACTTTATTTAAAAGTGCAAAGTTGATATTTGCATGGAGCTGTAGTAGCCTGAATGACTATAAAACCTGTGAGGTTTTGAATTGTAAAGAGATTTGCAATTCGGATCATTCAGGTGAGATCAATAAAATATTGACTGGTTTTTGGAAACATTGAAGTCAACAATTCATCCATTGATTTATTCAATTGCATGAATTGCATTGGATGAATGTGGACACTGCAAAAGCATCAGGATCTTGATTAAGACCGAGTGATTTTGCTGACCCTCGCCATCCAATTCCGGTCAATCACTTTGCAAAAAATGACCCCGTCGCGCCTGGCCTGGAAAACCGCTGCGACGGGGAAACTCCCTACTGGGTAAGCAAGGAGCATTCGTTTATGATACAGCACGAGTGCGCGATCGCGCTATCGATCGGCGTATCAATTGCCGCCTTTTTCATTACCAATACGATTGCTTCAACTGTCCTCAAAGCGCGATTCATTGGTGCAGTTCGCTCATCTTTAGAACGATTAGACGCGATGAATGGGCAGTCAGAAATCTCCCTTGGGGTGGAGCCTTGCTCTGCCCCAGGTGAGAGTTGCTTGCAGTGCCCCGTGGGGAGTAGAGCGTCTATGGCAGGTCTTTCTGCTGTAGCGCTCCAGGTGCCGCTGCGATTTCGAATACCTGTCATTGGGGAGTTTGGATGTTCTGCGGAGCATTCAGACTCCTCTTTTGCAGGAAGGGCGATGCCCCCTTCGGGGAACTGCGGAGCAGACGCAGCGGTTGATTTCTGCACTTATTCCCTTTGGCAAACTGCGTCGTTGCAGACACTAAGGAGAACATTGAATGACCATTAGTCCTCCGGAGCCAGAGCGAAAGGTGAAGGTGGCGGTCGATAACGATCCGGTTCCCACATCCTTCGAGTTGTGGGGCAAGCCGGGACACTTTGACCGGACCCTCGCTAAAGGTCCCAAAACCACCACCTGGATTTGGAACCTGCACGCCGATGCTCACGACTTTGATAGTCACACCAGCGATTTACAAGACATTTCTCGCAAGATTTTTTCTGCTCACTTCGGGCATCTTGCAGTCATATTTATCTGGCTGAGCGGCATGTATTTTCATGGCGCGAAGTTCTCAAACTACGAAGCCTGGTTAACTAACCCCACCGGCATCAAACCCAGTGCTCAGGTGGTCTGGCCCATTGTCGGGCAGGAAATTTTGAATGGCGATGTGGGTGGCGGCTTCCGTGGTATTCAAATCACCTCTGGCCTGTTCCAGATGTGGCGCGCGAATGGCATTACGAATAGCTTCGAGCTGTATTGCACTGCCATTGGTGCGCTGGTCATGGCAGGTCTGATGTTGTTTGCCGGGTGGTTCCACTATCACAAACGCGCTCCCAAGCTGGAGTGGTTCCAGAACGTGGAGTCAATGATGAACCACCACCTGGCGGGGCTGCTGGGTCTGGGATGCCTGGGCTATGCCGGACAGCAGATCCACGTTTCGTTGCCGATCAACGCCTGCATGGATGCGATCGACGCCGGGAAACCCCTCACGGTGGGTGGCAAACTGATCGACACCGTCGATAAGATCCCCCTGCCCCACGAGTGGATTCTCAACTCCAGCCTGATGACCGACCTCTACCCCAGCTTTGCCAAAGGGGTGGCACCGTTCTTCACACTGGACTGGGCGGCCTATTCCGACTTCCTCACCTTCAAGGGTGGACTCAACCCCGTCACGGGTGGCCTGTGGTTGACCGATACGGCTCACCATCACCTGGCGCTGGCGGTGCTGTTCATCATTGCAGGTCACTTCTACCGCACGAACTGGGGTATTGGCCATAGTTTCAAGGAACTGCTGGAGGCACACAAGGGGCCGTTTACGGGTGAAGGCCACAAGGGCATGTACGAGATCTTCACGACCTCCTGGCACTGCCAGTTGTCGTGGAACCTGGCCTGGATGGGGTCGATCTCCATCATCGTGGCGCAGCATATGTACGCCATGCCGCCTTACCCCTACCTGGCGACCGACTACGCTACCCAGCTCTCGCTATTTACCCACCATATGTGGATTGGTGGCTTCCTGATCGTCGGTGCAGCAGCCCACGCAGCCATCTTTATGGTGCGCGACTATGACCCCGCTCAGCATGTGAACAACCTGCTGGATCGGGTGCTGCGTCACCGTGATGCGATTATTTCTCACCTCAACTGGGTGTGTATTTTCCTGGGCTTTCACAGCTTTGGTCTGTACATCCACAATGACACGATGCGCGCCTGGGGCCGTCCACAGGATATGTTCTCGGATACGGCAATCCAACTCCAGCCCGTGTTTGCTCAGTGGGTGCAAAATATCCACACGCTGGCTCCCGGTGGCACTGCGCCCAACGCGCTGGCTCCCGTCAGCTACGCGTTTGGTGGTGCAACTGTCGCTGTCGGTGGCAAGGTGGCCGTGATGCCGATCGCCCTCGGTACGGCTGATTTCATGGTTCACCACATCCATGCCTTCACGATCCACGTCACCGTGCTGATCCTGCTGAAGGGTGTGCTGTTTGCCCGCAACTCGCGCCTGATTCCCGACAAAGCCAACCTGGGCTTCCGCTTCCCCTGTGACGGGCCCGGTCGCGGTGGCACCTGTCAGGTCTCCGGTTGGGACCACGTGTTCCTGGGCCTGTTCTGGATGTACAACTGCATTTCCGTGGTGATCTTCCACTTCAGTTGGAAGATGCAGTCGGACGTGTGGGGCACGGTGGCCCCCGATGGGTCGGTCACCCATATTACGAACGGCAACTTTGCCCAGAGTGCGCTCACCATTAACGGTTGGCTGCGGGATTTCCTGTGGGCACAGGCTACACAGGTGATCAACTCTTACGGTTCAGCCCTGTCGGCCTACGGGCTGCTGTTCCTGGGCGCTCACTTTGTCTGGGCGTTCAGCCTGATGTTCCTGTTTAGCGGTCGCGGCTACTGGCAGGAATTGATCGAATCGATCGTCTGGGCACACAACAAGCTGAAGGTGGCTCCCGCCATCCAACCTCGCGCTCTGAGCATCATTCAGGGTCGTGCAGTGGGTGTGGCGCACTACCTGTTGGGCGGCATTGTAACGACCTGGGCCTTCTTCCTGGCACGCATGGGAGCGGTTGGTTAAGGAGAAAACTATGGCAACAAAATTCCCAAAGTTTAGCCAGGACCTGGCAGCCGATCCGACGACACGGCGGATCTGGTATGGGATTGCCACCGCCCACGATTTTGAAAGCCACGATGGCATGACTGAAGAGAATCTTTACCAGAAGATCTTCGCGTCACACTTTGGCCACCTGGCGATCATTTTCCTGTGGACTTCGGGCAACCTGTTCCACGTCGCATGGCAAGGTAACTTCGAACAGTGGGTGAAAGACCCACTCAAAGTCCGTCCTATCGCTCACGCAATCTGGGATCCTCAGTTTGGTCAACCCGCCGTTGATGCGTTTACGCAGGCGGGGGCTTCCAATCCCGTCAACATCACCTACTCTGGGGTGTATCACTGGTGGTACACGCAGGGGATGCGCACCAACGGCGATCTCTATACCGGAGCCATGTTCCTGCTGCTGCTGGCGACGGTGATGCTGTTCGCTGGTTGGCTGCACCTTCAGCCCAAGTTCCGTCCCTCGCTGGCCTGGTTCAAGAACGCAGAATCACGCCTGAACCATCACCTGGCAGGTCTGTTTGGGGTCAGCTCTCTGGCCTGGACGGGGCATCTGGTTCACGTCGCCATTCCCGAATCACGGGGCGTTCACGTCGGCTGGGATAACTTCCTTTCCGTCAAACCGCACCCGGCGGGACTGATGCCGTTCTTCACCGGGAACTGGGGCGTTTACGCTCAGAACCCGGATGCGCCCACCCACGTCTTCGGTACGTCTGAAGGCGCAGGCACCGCGATTCTCACATTCCTGGGTGGGTTCCATCCCCAGTCGGGGGCGCTGTGGCTGACGGATAACGCGCATCATCACCTGGCGATCGCCGTCCTGTTCATCATTGCTGGACACATGTACCGCACCAACTTTGGTATCGGTCACAGCATCAAGGAAATGATGGACTCCAAGACCTTCTTTGGTCGTCCGGTCGAAGGGCCATTCAACATGCCGCACCAGGGCATCTATGAGACCTACAACAACTCGCTGCACTTCCAGCTTGGTTGGCACCTGGCCTGTCTGGGGGTCATCACCTCTCTGGTGGCGCAGCACATGTATGCGATGCCGCCCTATGCCTTCATCGCCAATGACCACACGACGATGGCGGCACTGTATACCCATCACCAGTACATCGCTGGATTTCTGATGGTGGGTGCCTTTGCCCACGGAGCCATTTTCCTTGTTCGGGACTATGACCCGAAGCAAAACGAAGGCAACGTGCTGGCCCGTATGTTAGACCACAAGGAAGCACTGATTTCCCACCTGAGTTGGGTGTCGCTGTTCCTGGGCTTCCATACGCTGGGTCTATACGTTCACAACGACACTGTTGTTGCCTTCGGTACACCGGAGAAGCAAATTCTGATCGAGCCTGTGTTCGCCCAGTTTGTTCAGGCGGCCTCTGGTAAGGCGCTGTACGGCATGGACACCCTGTTGTCCAATGCGGGCAGTATTGCTACCACCGCGTGGCCCAACCACGGCAACGTCTGGCTACCGGGCTGGCTGGATGCGATCAACTCAGGCACCAACTCGTTGTTCCTGACGATTGGCCCCGGCGATTTCCTGGTACACCATGCGATCGCCCTGGGTCTACACGTCACCACCCTGATTCTGGTCAAGGGCGCTCTGGATGCCCGTGGCTCGAAGCTGATGCCGGACAAGAAAGACTTCGGCTACAGTTTCCCCTGCGACGGTCCTGGTCGGGGCGGCACCTGTGACATCTCGGCGTGGGATTCGTTCTACCTCTCGATGTTCTGGATGCTCAACACCATTGGTTGGATCACCTTCTACTGGCACTGGAAGCATCTGGGCGTCTGGCAGGGCAACGTGGCCCAGTTCAATGAGTCCTCGACGTACATTATGGGCTGGCTGCGGGACTACCTCTGGCTCAACTCGGCGCAGTTGATCAACGGGTACAACCCCTACGGAATGAACAACCTGTCGATCTATTCGTGGATCTTCCTGGGCGCTCACTTTGTCTGGGCACTGGGCTTCATGTTCCTGATCTCGTGGCGCGGCTACTGGCAGGAACTGATCGAAACCCTGGTCTGGGCACATGAGCAAACCCCTCTGGCTAACCTGGTTCGCTGGAAGGATAAGCCCGTTGCGCTCTCGATCGTGCAGGCTCGTCTGGTGGGACTGGCTCACTTCACGGTGGGTTACATCTTTACCTACGGCGCGTTCCTGATAGCTTCAACCGCTAGCAGGTTTGGGTAACCCCTAAAAATTGTGGAGCCGCAGCAGTGCTACGGCTCCACAAATCTCAAAAATCCGATCGGGTTTTTGGCAGAAACAAAAATCCCATCCGGTTTTTGAGTCGCTTCTCAAAACAAGCTTGAGACTCTCCGTCTCAAAGACATCCTGGTCCCTAGGGGTAGTGTGACCAGGAATTTTTTTGTTCGGTGTTCAGTTTAGCAGGGATTGGGGAGAGGGAGCGATCGCTGCTTTCACATCGTGACTTGGCACGCTGTCGAACAGCTTCATACAGGGCTTTAGGAATACCCATTGGCTCTAGCAGCCATCACAGAGTTAATGTAGCTGAAAATTTCGTCTATAGAGCTATTTCATTCTCAAATAAATCCTGATATGGTATGAGCAGGGTAGGATGGGCAAAGCGAAGCGTGCCCATCAATCCATACGAATGGTGATGGGCACGGACTGCCGTCCTTTGCCCATCCTACAGTTCAACTTTGGGTAAATTCATACCCCAAATCGAGAATGAAATGACCCTGTTTCGTCTAGCTCTCCAATTGTTTCTAACTCAAGCTTTTCTTCGGCGCTGAGAGCATTAGCTTTTTTCTTATCAAGCAACATTTGCATTCGATCGCCCAGCTCATCCGTAAACTTGAACAGGGTAGAATGATCGATTTGCTGAACCCGCAATCCTCTAGGAAGTAAAGTGGAGGGCTTGGGAAGCGTGGTCATGACTAAGGTGGTTCAAGGTTAGATTCTACAGGGATTGAGCTTTTTCTTTTCCCCAGTTCTTCTCCCAGGCGGGAAAGGAGCCAGAGCGGCTATTCGTCAGGGCGATCCTGCGTAAAGCGATCGATCACCTCGACGATGCCCTCTGAGTAGGGTTCCAGAATGGTTGCGGCAATATGGAGATTAGCAAGAGCCTGACTGAATTCTTCGGATTCGGGGTCGGCGTTATTGAGCGTGTGGATAGCGGCGATCGCCCTTTCGAACTGCGGCAGGTACTCCGCCATGTGACGCTTCAGGCTCAGAAATGATTTTTCTATAGTTGTAGTCATCGGTTGAGCCTCCGTCCGAGTTTGGCAATAACCGGATAGCACGACTTATAGGAATACTGTTAAACTCCTGAATAGAGTGGGACAGAAATGCATGGAATCAGCCAACGCCCTGAACGTCCAGATGCTAAAAGCCATTATTAAGGAAAGTGTCCGCGAAGTGATGCGCGAGGAGTGGTTTAAATTCTTTGAATTACTCATCCCTTACGTGACAGATTCAGAGCAGGCTGATATTGAGGCAACATTTAATCCTGAAAACTACAGCGACAGCGATTTTGTCGATATTACAAGCTGGTTTGGAATCTGTTAAACGGTTGAACTACTAATTAAATTTAAGTCTTTCATAGGGAATTTGGTCGGGAGCATTGAGAACGGAAGGGTATTTGCAGGTAGTCGTCTTCTCAAGATGGGTTTGCATTCCTTGAACCATATTTAAGCCCTGAGATCCATATCTGTTGAGAATTCCCTCAACACTACTTCCCAACTGACTTTTACAAGTGTCACCAGATGATTTTAATTCTGCGATCCCTTGTCTAGCTAAATTAATATCCCAAACTTGTGCAGCCTCATGTAATTTCCTGATCGACAGATTCTGTGAACTCGCCATCAGAATAGCTCCAAAAACAACTGAAGCAATGATTGTTATAAAACGCCAATCTAACCAGGGATTGTTACTCTCATGTTGTGAAGGAGAATCATAGGAGGAAGTGTGAGGAGTATTGTTTTCGAGTAATGTTGTATTTTCTCCTGCACTAAGACTCCTGCATAGTTCTGCTAATCTTCTATTGAATTCTATTTGCTTCATTAGTTCAGAAAAGCTGTCAGTCTGTCGTGCCTTAGGTGGAACTATAGGCTGTCTCCGCTGTGAAATCTCCTCCGCTGTCTTCCGAATTCCCTGCACAATGTCGTAAAAAGCATGTTCATAATTTCTATACTTAGTCACGGGCCTAGCACCTTGGGGAAGCGCCTGGAGTTTGCCAAAGGGAGTGTCGCTCAAATTTACTGGCTGAAGAATGATAGGAATGACTCGCGCCTCGCCTGCTTCGTGACGAGCGATCGCCCTTTTCATTTCAACATCCCAGCAGTAGTCTGAGTTGATAAAATCCGCACTGATCAACAGCAGAATAATATCCGCCGTATTCAGATTGTTATCAATCGCCTTTTTCCACTCCGTCCCGGCGCTGATCTCGCGGTCGTGCCAGGATTTGATGAGTCCCTTTCGTTGCAAAATAGCCAGATTGGCGGCGAGCCTGTCGCGTAGTTTTTCGTCTTTGTGGGAGTAGGAGAAGAAAACGGTCACAGGTTCTATGGTGGACGGGTTAACCATTTGAATGTTGGAGGATTACTAGAACTAATTCTATCCTCACAATTTTTTGTCAGATAGCCTATTACTCCGGCTGTTAGGAGATTTCTAAGAAGGAACCTACCCGCTCCCCCTGGGAGATCCCCGGCTTCCGCCCAAAATCCTCCCACAATACTCGCCCAGAAAATCCAGGAACACCCAGACTCGCGGAGACAAATTGCGCTGATGAGTAAACAGGGCGCTCACTGCAAGGCCAGGAGGGAGCTGTTGGGGAAAGATCTGCGTCAGTTGCTGCTGCTGCTGTTCAATTTCCTGCTGCACCTGGAAGCTGAGCAGTCGGGTGATGCCTAATCCGGCGATCGCATTTAACACAGGAGTTGGGCGGCATTGTAGTTCAGGAGTCGATGTCAAACGCAAAAGACCTGGAAAAGTTAGTAAAAATGACACTGAATCACTATGGTCGGGTTGATGATGCTGTGAACAGTTTTGGTGATTCTCCTCGTCCAGAGGCGATCGCTCCCATTTTTTACAAAATCTGCGTAAAAGGCCAGTCTGGTGAAGAATACGTTCTAGCGCTTGCATTAGCTTTACTGCAATCGGGTTTTGATTCACCAATTTACCCGAACTGTGAAGCAACCGCATCCGCTTGAATTCTGTAGCTCCGTTCTTTGTGGTGGATAGTCTGGAGGAACTGGAAGGCTGGGATGTGCCCGATGACCTGGTGTGTGGACGTCCGGCAACGTATCAGGAGTTGGCAAAACCCATTGCGTCTGGCATTTCTTAGAGCCTATCCGAAAACCCAAATTCTGGCAGGCGCGACGCTGTAGCGTCGCGCCTGCCAGAATTTGGGTTTTCGGATTTCGGATAGGTACTTAAGGTATCTTCATTAAACAGCCGAGCAATGTTCCCAATGACTGCAATACAGACACCAAATCGTCTCAAAGTAGAAGTTCAAGAGTTCCTCAAGCTCGCAGTTCCCCTGGCCAGTGCCCAGGTCGCCCAGTCAGCCACGGGGTTTGCGGATACGGTGATGATGGGCAGAATGGGAGCCGACATACTGGCAGCCGGAGGATTGGCCTCCATTACCTGCCTGTCAGTCATGGCAACCGCATCGGGGGTGGTGATGGGGGTAAGTCCTCTCATCGCAGAGGCATTTGGCGCAGGACAGAAGCCTCGGATTGAGCAGATCGCCCGTCAGGGGCTGTGGTTGACCATCCTGGTTGCCATTCCCACGATGATGGTCACCTGGAACCTGGATACCTTCCTGATCCACACCGGGCAGTCGGAAACAACAGTGCGGCTGGCCAATACCTATCTGGATATTATGGCCTGGGGGCTGTTTCCGGCGGTGGGTTTTGCCGCGCTGCGGGCGACGGTTTCCGCCGTCTCTCAGGCGCGTCCGGTAATGGTCATTGTTATCGCCGGAACGCTGTTCAATGTTATTGGTAATTATGTCCTCGGTTTTGGTCAATTTGGTTTCCCGGAGATGGGCATTACCGGATTGGCGCTGGCGAGTGCGATCGCCCTCTGGGGAATGTTTCTGGCCCTGGCGATCTACATCCTCACGAACCGGGATCTGAAACAATATCGTATCTTCCAGGAACTCCACCGCGTCAGACCCGGCATTCTCAAGGAGTTGGTTTGGGTGGGTGGCCCCATTGGCCTTTTCACTGGCCTCGAAACAGGCTTCTTCATGGTGATCACCCTGTGGATGGGGCTGCTGGGAACCGAAGTGCTCGCCGCCCATCAGGTTGTCTTTCAAACGACTTTTGTCATTTTCATGGTGCCATTAGGCATTTCCTTCGCAACCACTGTTCGCGTGGGGCAGTGGCTGGGACGACGCGATCGCATCGGTATCCAGCAAGCCGCCTGTGTCAGTATGGGCATCACAGCCCTGTTTATGATGGGCGTGTCCATCACATTTTTGATCTTTCCCAGACAGGTGATTGGTCTGTATCTGGATGTTGAGAATCCAGCCAATGCCGAAATTATTGCGATCGCCATGCCGCTGCTGATTGTTGCTGCGATCGCCCAGGTGCTGGATGGTTGTCAGAAAGCGGTCTACGGTGCATTGCAGGGACTCCAGGACACCCGCATTCCGATGCTGCTCAACGTACTGGGCTACTGGGGTGTGGGTCTGTCGATGGGCTACCTGTTGGGATTTCACCTGGGCTTCGGTAGTGTGGGTCTTTGGATTGGGCAGTCAGTGGCGATCGCAGCAGTGGCAGGTCTCTTCTTCTGGCGGTTCTACGGATTAATCAAACATCGAGTGTTATCGTAGTCGCGAAACGCGCTCTTTAAGAGGTTTCCATTTAGCGTCTATGGCATGCTTCCGCGCCGCAGGCGCGCGTGTGGTACATGAGAGCCGCGCTCAACAAAAACTTTGGTTCTATCTCAGCGCAAAGCGCTGTATTCTCACAATCTGCCTTAGAGATAGCTTGTGCCAGCCAAAGGTTCCGCCTGCCAACCACGACGCTGCCGTTTCGCATAGAAACGCTTTCGCCACTTGCGAATCTCACGGGCAGTTTTGGCAAAGGGGGCCAGGTAGCCGTTTTCGTCGTCCTCGAAGTCATCAAGGGATTGCAGTGGCTGGGTGTGCATACAGCCTGCTAGATGAGGCAGATAAGACTCCAGATCCAGTGCTCGCATCACCTGGTCAACTGATTGATAGCGATCGCTCACCGCAATCTTCAGCATTTTGGCCAGCACCTTGGCGAAGTGGTCGCTGACCTCAACGTGCTTCTCCCAGATGATTTCGCCTGTATAGAGGTCATAGTCAAATTCCATCGGCGTTTTGCCGGTCAGGAGGAACAGACAGGTGACTCCCAGTGCAAAAATGTCAGTGCTGTAGGTGGGGCGCAGGGCAAGTTGTTCAGGTGGAGCAAAACCAACGGTGCCGACGAACTGCGTTGTGTAGCCGCATTGAGTCGTATCGTCACAGGTCATGATCTGCTCTTTGACCGCGCCAAAGTCGATCAGCACCAGACGATTGTCATCTTCGCAGCGAATAATATTGGGTGGCTTGATGTCCCGATGGACAACTTGCTGCCGATGGATATAGTCTACGACGGGCAAAATTTCCCAGAGGAACCGCTTGACCTCCAGCTCCGAAAGTGGCCCCTCCTGGCGTATCTCTTTGGCCAAAGTCCGTCCCCGCACATATTCCTGAACCAGGAAAAATTCACCTTCGTGCTGAAAATAATTGAGCAGGCGGGGAATTTGACTGTGGCTACCGAGCTGGCTGAGAATCTTGGCCTCGCGCTCAAACCGCTCACTGGCGCGAGCTAATACTGCGGGATTTTCGACTTTGGGATTGAGCTGCTTGATAACGCAAAGTGGGCCACCGGGAAGCGACACATCACGCGCTAGAAAAGTGACACCAAATCCGCCTCGACCTAGTGCCCGAACAATTTTATAGCGATCGAAGAAGAACTGCCCTGCCGACAGGACGTGCGATGACTTACGATCGTCTGGTGGATTCGGTAACGCTGCGGCAAGTGTCATAAGGATTGTCTAAAGAACGACTCAGTGAAATCCCTTAGTAGCATCTTAGCTTCCTCTCCCCATGAATGAAACTTAGTGCAGTTTTATGAGGAGTTCCTCACAATACTGTAGAAGCTTACGGGGAGAGCTTTCCAGCACAACCGCACCGAAATGATGAATTAAACTTTATCGCAACTTTATTGAAAATTCACCCGTTGATTGACCAGTTTGTAAAGGGCACACCCACTTCGTGAAGTAATGATAGCCGTCAAGAGTTGTGAGATGAAGAACTGATTGAATTTTCGGGGGTTTTCTGTAAAACAACCTCAGTGATTACCTGCAAAATTCAGTGCTCCCAAAAATCCGTTGCGTCATAGCCGAGTTCCTCCAGCATTCGTCGCAGCAACGGCAGACTCAGCCCAATGACGTTGGTATGGCAACCGACCAACTTCTCAACAAATAATCCCCCTTTTCCCTCCAGCGCAAAGCAGCCCGCGCAGTTGAGCGGCTCACCCGAATCCGCATAAGCTTCAATTTGACGATCGCTCATGGTTGCAAAATATACTTCCGTTACCTGCGATCGCACGTCAATTCTCTGCTGCTGTTGATCAATCAGACAATGACCCGTGTATAAATAACCAACCTGCCCCCGCATTTGTTTCCATCGGGCGATCGCCTCGGCTCGATCCACTGGCTTGCCGTGAATCTCTCCCCGCAAGGCCAGCACTGAATCACATCCCAGAATCAGCGAATTGGAAAACTGGGGCGCAACTGCCTCTGCTTTTCCCTGGGCCAGTCGCTGCACCAGTTCTGCGGGATCAGGAATTTGCACCTGTGACTCGTCAAAGTGACTGGGACACACTGCTACTTCAATGCCTGCAAGTTGCAGCAGCTTACGTCGTGCCGGAGAAGCAGAGGCCAGAACCAGGGTAGGAGGGCGCATAAATTTCCAGGGTCAGGGAAAGTTCAAGGGCGTTCAACAAACCTCAGTATAAGAACCTCGCGTCACCCTGGAAAAAAGAAAAACTGGCCCGTCAGGAGCCAGCTTTGAGGTTTCGATACGTTGTCTTTTCAGTTGGAAGAAACCCGACCTACACGTTCCCAATCGCGAAGGGGGTTAGAGATTCCTACAAGAGTATTTATCCCCATTCCGGTACTAGTGTAACAAGAGACACAGATTTTTCGTTATAAAACTTTACTGAGATTTCCACCCCATTGATAAACCTCACTAATTACTGGACTTTTAACTAAATTGCGCCGATTTTCTCTGAAACGCTGACACAGTAAGCGTTTCAGAGAAAATCGACGCTAAAAATAAATATGTCACGAAACGCTCTCGCAGAGAGCGTTTCGTGACATCGCGGGAAAAATAGTTAAAAGTCCAGTAATTACTGGACTTTTAACTAAATTGCGCCGATTTTTCTTGAAACGCTGACACAGTCAGCGTTTCAAGAAAAATCGGCGCAAAAATCAAGTTCGCCGCGAAA
>CAZVXA010000118.1:0-14512 GCA_964630955.1 uncultured bacterium
TCGGTGCCAGGGTATTATTCAAAACAGCCTCCCTTATTCAGGGTGGCTGTTTTTGGTATGCACTGGACTAATCTAAGTTGAAATTTGAACTGGACTTTCGACTATTTTCCCTGCCATACTGCGAAACGCTCTCTATGAGAGCGTTTCGCAGTATGTTTGGTTTTAGCCCCGATTATTCCTGAAAAGCTGACTGCGTCAGCTATTCAGGAATAATCGGGGCAATTTACTCAAAAGTCCAGTAAGTAAGTGGGCGTGAAAAAAATCGAAGCCCCAAAAGCGGTTTTGCCCTTCTACTTCGCTTAGGGCGAACTGCTTTTGGGGCTTCAAGCTTATCGCGCCTACCTACTTATATTCTTCCTACAATGCCGCGAAAGCCCTGTTGGAGAGCGTTTTGCGGCAAATCTTATTTTAGTGATGAGTTTCCTGAAACGCTGGCCTTATCAGCATTTCAGGAAACTCATCGCGATTTAGTCAAAAGTCTAGTAGTTCACCAAGCGAACTTTGCCTGCTTAAAAAACTTTGCCTGGTTAGTGTGGCGCGCTTCTCGCGCCACACTAACCAGGCAAAGTTTCTTTGGTGTATTACTAGTTTGAAATCAAAAGCCCTCCTGAATTTTTAGGGGGGTGTTGAACTTTAGAAGGTCTGTATCCACTCTTTTACGTCGTACTCTGTCCAAATGCCATTTTTCCAATAAGGATCTTCCTCAATTAGTTTACGGACAGCAGCTTCGTCTTCTGCCTCATAGACACCAAAGACTTTAGTGAGATCCTGAGTAGGGCCGATCGTAAGAACAGTGCCAGATTGTTTCAATTGAGCGAGTCGGTCGAGATGAAACTGACGATAAGGAGCACGTTTCTCGATAACATTTTCGCAGTAGCTGCCCCAAAGAACAAATTTTGGCATAGCGAGTGTATCAACCCTGAAGAGGTTTGAGTTTGAGTTGGTGTTAGCTGCGGAGGGTGACCTGGAATTTTTCTTCCAGTGCTCCACGGATTTTTTGTTGAACGGGTTCTACGTCCTCATCAGTGAGGGTACGATCGCCCGCCCGATACACTAGCCGGAATGCTAAACTTCGCTTCCCTTCAGGCACATTCTCGCCTCGATACTCATCGAATAGCTCCACTGACTCAAGAAGCTTGCCTCCTGCCAGACGAATTGTGCGCCCAATATCGGCAACGGAGTATTGCAGTGGCGCAAAGAAAGCGATATCTCGGTCAGAACTGGGATAGGCAGAAAAAACTTGGAAAAGCGGAGTAGTTAGCTCATCCCGATCCAGGTGGTCAAGCATCACGTTGAGGCTGAGTTCAAAGACATAGACGGTCTCTGGTAAACCTCGCTGCTGACGCAATTGGGGGTGGAGCTGACCGAAGGTGCCAAGTCGATCGCCCTGCACCCACAGAGAAGCAGTCCGCCCGGGGTGAAGCAGCGCATTACGCCGATCAGGCTGATATTCCACTTTAAGACCCAGTTGACGGAAAGCGCTCTCTAAAATTCCCTTTGCTTCAAACCAGGTCAAAGGCTTTTCTCGTCCGCTGCGAACCCACTTGCCCTCATCGGCATCACCTCCAAGGATGCCTGCCACCATATCTGTCTCGCTGAGACCGTCCTCCTCTCGCCAGAACACTCGACCGATTTCGTAAGCATTGAGAGAACCGTTCCCTTGCTCCAGGTTGTACTGGAAAGCATCGATTAACCCGGACAGCAATTCTGTGCGGAGGGCGGAGTACTCAATGAACAGAGGATTCGCCAGAATAATTTGCTCGTCGCTACCAGAGGGTTTGACGAGGGAATAGTGCATAACTTCCGTCAGCCCAACAGCTTTAAGAGCGGCGTGGACTTTGCGAGTAATAAACTCTTCTGGAGGAAGATAACCAGGTTCGGTCTTGGCCGGTAAGGTATCGCAGAATTTGTTAAAGCCGTAGACGCGAGCAACCTCTTCAATGAGGTCAATTTCGCGTTCTAAGTCACGATAGCGGTAGGGAGGAACGGTGACATTCCAAACCCCAGGCTCGGTTAGAGTAAGTCGGCATCCCAAAGCGAGTAGGATGCGTTCTACGTCTTCGGCCAGTAGCTCACCCATTTCTGAGTTTTCTTCATCGCCCAACTCAATCGGCCCCAGAACCTGATTCACGCGATCCAGCCGCAATTCAATGGTTCGAGTCGCAGTCGCTTGGCCGGGACGCGTGTCAGCAATTGCCTGCACCCCGACAGTTCCACCTGCAACTTCCAGGATCAGTTGCAGTGCTCGGCGACAGGCCAGATAGAGTTCAGCCTGATTTACACCTCGTTCATAGCGTGAAGACGCCTCAGTACGCAATGCTAGAGGACGGGCTGAGCGGCGGATCGTTGCAGGATCAAACCATGCTGCCTCCAGCACCAGGTTATGACTGCTGTCATAGACCTCACTATCCTCACCTCCCATGACTCCAGCCAGTGCTACAGGTTTATCATTGGCAGTAATCAACAGGTTCTGTTCAACCAGGGCACGCTCCTGACCATCCAAAGTCTTGAGGGTTTCCCCAACGCTCGCAAAGCGCACACCGATAGTAATGCTGTCCCCTCCCACGATTGTCTGGAGACGATCGCGGTCAAAAGCGTGCAGGGGCTGCCCCCACTCCAGAAGCACATAGTTGGTGACATCAACAACGTTGTTGATGGGGCGAGTGCCTGCTGCCTGGAGCCGGCGTTGAAGCCAATCAGGAGAGGGGGCGATCGCTACTCCACTGATAACGGTGCCGATGTAAATCGAGCAGGCGTTGGTTTCGGAGATCCGGATAGATAACTCTTTAGACGGTGGCTGCACCGGAATCTCAGGCACACCTGGAAGATGGAGCTTGGCTCCCGTTAAGGCGGCGACTTCCCGCGCAATCCCAACCATGCTAAGGGCATCGGCCCGATTTGCAGTAGAGGTCAACTCTAGAACAACGTCATCCAGACCCAGGAGAGGGCGCGCATCTGCGCCAACCTGTAACTGATCCTGTGGGAAAATGTGGATCCCCTCAGACTCCTTACTCAACCCCAGTTCGGCTAGGGAGCAGATCATACCTTCGGAGGGCACGTCCCGTAGCTTCCGGGGTTTGATTTTGAGGCCATCAGGGGCGATTTTGGGTAGAAATGTTCCAATTGTAGCCACAGGCACATAGATGTCTGCTCGCACGTTCGCGGCACCACAGACGATGGTTGATGGTTCCTTAGCACCAATATCAACCTTGCAGACACTGAGCTTGTCGGCATTGGGATGGGATTGGCGTTCAATGATTCGTCCGACAACCACACCCTCTGCCCAGGTACGCCGATCTTCAATTTCTTCGACTTCAAACCCGGCCATTGTCAGAGTATCTGCCAGTTCTTCTGGAGTCAGGGTGATGTCAACCAGTTCCCGCAGCCAATTTAGAGAAATCCGCATTGCCTATTGTTGCGACCTGCATAAGGCGCGATAAACGTTCTGTCCGCTTCATATTTTATAGTGCTTCCTACACCGCTGAGTGACACGCAACTGATTGACTGGGGGAATCTTGTTCTGCCCTGATGGCTGCTTCAGACAGTGCCCTGTCAAAATTGCCCGGAGATTCTGAAGCTGGCGTGAAGAATGAGGTGTGATAGTAGCTCCAGGTCTTCTTTTCTGATTGCATGATGACTTAAAGGTGGGGGGTGGTAGGCACGGCTGCCCGTAGGGGGTAAGCCCCCTTTTGTTACATTATTTCTATGTGATACCCGTATTTCTATGGGCTTTCACCGGGATTTCAAGCAAAATGGAGCGAACTTTAGCAACTCTTAAAGGGATTTCCCGCAAGAATTGCACTACATCTGCAAAATATTGGAAAGATAATTGAAGAAAGATAAGGTGTTACTGTCTCCTTGAGACGATGACATCCGGCGGTCCACCTCATCTGAGTGTTGCCGAATGAGCTACTGTCTAAATCCTGCCTGCCCACATCCAGAAAACCTGATCCACACCGAGCTATGTCAGGCTTGCGGTTCTAAATTACTGCTGCGCGATCGCTACAGAGTGATTCACTCCTTAGGGCAGGGCGGCTTCGGCGCTACGTTCCTGTCAAAGGACGAATCGCTGCCTGGGAGTCCCTACTGCGTCATTAAACAGTTGCGGCCTGCTGCTTCTTCGCCCCATGTGTTGCAGATGGCTCGCGACCTGTTTAAGCGTGAAGCAAAGACCCTTGGGAAAATCGGTAACCATCCTCAGGTGCCCAGACTATTGGATTACTTTGAGGCGAATCAGGAATTTTACCTGGTTCAAGAGTATATTAGTGGCGCAACGCTACAACAGGAGGTAAAGCAAAATGGGCCATTTAGCGAAGCGGGAGTGAAGCAGTTCCTCAGTGAGGTGCTGCCTATGCTCCAGTACATTCATTCCAACCAGGTGATTCACCGAGATATCAAGCCTGCCAATCTGATCCGTCGCGCTCAGGATAAAAAACTGGTGCTGATTGACTTTGGGGCGGTGAAAGACCAGGTGAACCCGATACGAGCGGGCGCTTCGGAGCAGACAGCATTAACCTCCTACGCGATTGGAACTCCTGGCTACGCACCACCAGAACAGATGGCGATGCGCCCGGTCTATGCCAGCGATATCTATGCCCTTGGTGTCACCTGTATTTATCTGCTGACGGGAAAGTCGCCGAAGGACCTGGACTACGATCCGGCGACAGGGGAAATGATGTGGCGGGAACAAATTCATATCAGCGATCACTTTGCTGGCGTGCTGAAGAAGATGCTGGAGGTTTCTGTCCGGCACCGTTACCAGAACGCAGGAGAGGTACTGCGAGCACTGGATTTGGAACCTTACCTCGATAGTCTGGCACAGAGTATGGTGAGGCCAGGTCGTCCTGGAACTGCCAAACCGGGTGATGCTCAGGGACCATCGTCCAATGAGTTGAGCGATCGCCTGTTTGGAACTTCTTCCCCTAACGCCCGGATGGCGGCAGCTATCCGCGCCCGCAATGCTGGCAAACCTATGTCTGAGAATACCGGTTTTGCCCATAGTTCCGGGCGACGCGTCACTCCTCAGCGTCCTATTGCCGCAACCGCCGAGAGAACTCAAATTCAACCCAGGAATTCTGCCGGGAATGCTGCTAGCAACTCTGGGCCGATTACCAAGATTGGGGTGGATATCCTAATGACCGCCTACGCAAAAGGCAAGCGGGATTTTACGTTTCATGACCTGAGTCTGCTGAATCTGGCAAAGGTGACGTTAGCGGGTGCGAACTTCCATCAGTCAAGGCTGCACAAAGTGAACCTGCAGGGGGCCAACCTGTTCAATGCGGATTTTGGACGGGCTAGCCTCAGCCAGGCGGCGCTGAAGAATGCCAATTTGGCACGGGCCTACCTGAGCCATGCCGATTTGCAGGGAGCAGATCTGCGGGGAGCGGATCTGAGCTATGCTTACCTGAGCAACGCCAATTTGCGGGGGGCAAACCTCTGTGGTGCTGACCTGACAGGGGCAAAGGTCACCGACGAACAGCTTGCTTCAGCCCGTACCAACTGGCAAACGGTTCATCCGAGTGGTAAGCGGGGGTTATGGTAGGCTGATTGCATGACTGATCCAAACCCTTCACCCTCTAAGCC
The DNA here is from genome assembly GCA_964630955.1 of uncultured bacterium. GTDB lineage: Bacteria > Cyanobacteriota > Cyanobacteriia > Elainellales > Elainellaceae > CAZVXA01. The sequence goes on from CAZVXA010000118.1 coordinate 5,584, forward strand.
ATCTCTTCGAGACACTGATCCAGAGCGCTTTGCCCGACTCCAGGCGGAAGCAAAAGCGCCTTATCGGGGTCTACGGAAGTTTGTCTATCTTTCCTTTGGAGCGTCGGGTTTTATTGGGGCATTTATTTTTCTCACCCAGTTGATCGCAGGGCAGGATGTGGGTGATATTTTGCCTAATTTTGCGCTTCAGGTTGGGGTAGTGGCATTAATGGTGTGGTTGTTTCGAATTGACCGTTCGAAGGGGGATAGTGTTTGAGGCTGATTCAATCAGTTCCTTCCTTCAATCCGCCCCTCAGGGAGGGTCTGTTCGGATGTGGCAATCTTTCCAGTAGAGGAGGCTGTTGATTGGGAGGGCTGATCGTTGGTGGAATTGTCTGGTAATGCCTCGAACAGCGTTGAAAGAACCACATTCGAGAAGAGGAAGCCTTCGGGATCGCTCAAACGCAGTCGATGGGAAGTCCTGGAATCGTCCATCTCGCTTGCAGTTGAGAGAAGCGCGTATTGCTCTGAAGGCACCTCTGACAGCACCACCCAACGCTCCTTTTCATAGGGTTTAAGACAGTTGAGAATGGCTTCTACCTTCGCTTCACCAAATTCCTGAGACAACCGGGTTAAACTGACCCCTTTTGCTAACCGGAGTCCAACCATCAGGGTGTCCAACAGGCGTTCGTCATCTGTCGTGACTGGGCAATCAATGCGCCCTCCAGCCGATTGCAGTCGTTCTACCCACGCTGCGTATTCTCGGCGGGTGCGAGGACGGGTGAAGCGCTGGCCCTGGGTGTAGCTGGCAGCTCCCATACCAAAACCATAGTAGGAGCGGTTTTCCCAATAGATACGATTGTGTCGGCATTGAAAACCGGGTTTGGCGTAGTTGGAGATTTCGTAATGGTCGTACCCGGCCTGAGTAAAAGTCTGCTGCGTCTGGCGGTACATATCGGCGGTCATCTCGTCGCTGGGAAGTGGGTGTGCGCCGGGGGTGTACCAGCGTCCGAAGGCGGTGATGGGTTCGATGGTGAGGTCGTAGACGGAAATGTGAGTCGGTTGGAGGGTGATCGCCCGTTCCAGAGATTCCTGCCATTGGGCCATGGTTTGGTGGGGTAGGCCGGAGATCAGGTCCAGGCTGAAGTTGTAGACGCCTTCTTGTTTGAGGAGGGCGATCGCCAGCTCAATGTCCCTCGGAGTATGGGTCCGTCCGCAGGCGGCAAGAAGTTCTGCCTGAAATGCCTGGACGCCCAGACTGACCCGATTGACGCCCGCCTTGAGGTAGCCACTCAGGTGGGTTTCGTCAAAGGTGCCAGGGTCCATCTCCATTGAAATTTCAGCAGAAGGTGCAATGCCGAAGCGTTGATGGAGAGCATCAAGAATGCAATCGAGTTGGTCTACCGATAGAAGAGAGGGAGTACCACCACCGAAGAAGACAGATTGCAGGGAGTCCCCCTTTACAAGAGTGGTTTGGATTTCCTGGAGCAGGAGATCAACGTATTGGGCGATCGCCCTCGATGTTTCGCCCCTGCTGGTGTCCCCGATAATCGACACCGCAAAATCACAGTAATAGCAGCGGCGGCGGCAGAAAGGAATGTGCAGGTAGGCAGCGGTGGGGGTATCGAAATCGGCTGAGATGGGCAAAGCTGGGAAAGGGGAAGGGAAAGGCACGCGACTCATGCAAACCAGATATTTTGTTAAACAGTCGGAAACGAAGGTGAGCGATATAATGGGGCTGTGGGACTCAGCTCATGGGTTGCCACTATTTGCTGTAACTATTCAATTTTGCAATTCACCTGAGAAAAGCCAAGTAAAAGCCATTATTTAGCAGCCGCCTCAAACTCTGGGAACGCTGCACGTCTCCAGAGTTGGACTGTACCTATGCTTGACGCCTTCATTATCCTTTCTTTTATCGTAGCAGGGGCAGGAATTGGCTTTTTCAGCGTTGACCTGCTGCCCACAGAAGTGCTGCGCCAGGTGACGAACCTGGAGGGGCTGAGTTCGGTGATCGCTGGCTTCGGAGCCTTAATTGGTCTAGCCTTAGGTCTGATGGCACAGACCGCCTACCGCCGGGTGGAGCGTCAGGTGCGGGAGATGCCCGTCGATATGCTGTTGAGCCGCTCGATTGGCCTGGTGCTGGGGCTGCTGGTGGCGAACTTAATGCTGGCTCCACTCTTTTTGCTGCCGATTCCCACCGAATTTGGCTTCATTAAACCGTTGACAGCAGTGCTGGGAAGTTTGCTATTTGCTTTTACAGGGGTGAATCTGGCGGATATTCATGGGCGATCGCTCCTCCGATTGATCAATCCCAACAGTGTGGAAACTCTGCTGGTAGCTGAGGGAACTCTGAAGCCTGCTGCAACCAAAATCCTGGACACGAGCTGCATTATTGACGGACGAGTAGAAGATATTTTGCGGACAGGGTTTATCGAAGGTCAACTCCTGGTGCCCCAGTTTGTGCTTCAGGAGTTGCAGCAGGTCGCGGATTCTTCAAATGACCAGAAGCGGGTCAGGGGGCGGCGGGGGTTGGATATTCTGAATCGCATCAAGGAAGAGTTTCCTGAGAAGATCGCCATCCACCCGGCAGACTACGACGACCTGAATGCAGTGGATGCCAAACTGGTGCGGTTGGCTCAGGAGATCAATGGGACGCTCCTGACCAATGACTACAACCTGAATAAGGTGGCGAGTTTGCAGAAGGTGACGGTGCTGAATATTAACGATCTGACGCAGGCAGTGCGGCCTTCCTACGTTCCGGGGGATATGATCGACCTGAAGATTCTGAAGCAGGGCAAGGAGCCTGCTCAGGGAGTTGGTTATCTCAACGATGGGACGATGGTGGTTGTGGAGGAAGGCGGCAATTATATTGGAGAAGAGGTCTGTGTGGTGGTCACCGGGGCGCTTCAAACGTCGGCAGGAAGAATGATTTTTGCGAGGCCGCAAAGTTCTTCCTCAGTGGTTCCGCACAATTAAGGAAATTTCTACGAAAGAAATAACCTGTTGTGTGGGTGTCTCCTCTGCGCAGCGGGGGAGACATCCACACAACGCAGGTTATTTCATTGCTAGAAAGCTCTTAAACTCCCGCAACGGATCGCAACTATGCTGCGCAACTGGGAGTTCATCATGGGATTAGAAGTGCTGGAATCCCCGATCGAGCGTTAATAATTCGTCAGCCTGACCACCACTTCGATCACGCAACACGACTTCAGAACCAGCCGTAACTTCCCCGACAATACGTGATCCAGGAAGGCGATCGCCCAGCAGCACCGCATACTCGATGGGCAAACACAGCACTAGTTCAAAGTCTTCACCGCCATATAGTGCCCAGTTCATCGCCTGCTCTGGACGCCATACCTGTAATGCAGGCGGAATTGGAATCTGATCTCTATAGAGAACTGCACCCACGCTGCTGGCGCGACAAATTTGCAGCACTGCATCCGCTAAACCGTCACTGCTATCCATGCCAGCGGGGGTAACGGGGGGGGTGAGGGAATGAAGAAGGGTGATTGCATCAAACCGTGGCTGTGGCCTCTGGTGAGCAGAGATCAGAGCGGTGCGATCGGCCTGACTGAGTAATTCTCCTGATTCAGGGTAAAGCAATAGCTCCAGTCCGGCACGGGAGGCTCCGTGGTATCCTGTGACCAGAATGGCGTCTCCTGGCTTGGCGGTGGAGCGCCTGATTGCCTGGTCTGGAAGCACCTGGCCAAAGGCAGCGATCGCCACAGTGAGAATGGGCGATCGACAAATGTCACCGCCCACAATTACGGCTCTGTGTTGCTCCAGGCAAGCGATCGTGCCGCGATACATTGACTCAAGCCAATCTACAGGGGTGTCACCCGGCACCCCTAATCCAATGGTAATGCCCAGTGGAGCTGCGCCCATTGCCGCCAGGTCAGATAAATTCGCTGCCGCTGCTCGCCACCCAGCATCTTCCGGGAGCATTGTGGGCTGTGCCCCGGATAGACCAAGGCTAAAGTGAACACCCTCCACGAGCAGGTCTTCCGTCACCACCAGGGAATGGTCGGGTGACACAGAAAGTAATGCTGCATCATCCCCGACAACCTCCAGCGGACAAAATTGCTGGAGGCGTTGGAGTAATCCCTGTTCACCTAATTCTTGGACAAGGAGCGATCGCTCAGCATTCACGAAGGTTTAACCAGGTTCTCCAATCCGGCCACGACTTTGGCCGATTCGATCTTATCGCCCGCCTTCAACTTTTCCAGGACTTCTTTACCTTCCACCACGTAGCCAAAGACGGAGTATCGGCCATCCAGTAAGTTTGCACCTGCTGGGGTAAGTTCGGGTTCAAACAGGAAGAAAAAGAACTGAGAGGAACCCCCGTTGGGATCATCGCCAGGGCGGGCCATTGCCACCGCACCAAAAGCTGAGAAGGGCAGCACTGGAGGATCGGTATAGCGACCCGCATCTTCCAGGGTAATACCGTAGGTGGGGGCAGCGTCTCCTTTCACGAGCACTTCTAGAGGAATCGCGCGATATTTCTTAGTTTTGGGGTCAATAAAGCCCACTTCGTCACCCGGTGGGTCACCGATTTGCAGGACGTAGGAGTCTTCCGCACGGGTGAACTGCAGGCCGTCGTAGAAACTTTGCTTCACCAGGTCCACAAAGTTACCAGCGGTGACCGGAGCGCTATACCCATCGACCACCAGGGTCATGTCTCCTTTATTGGTCTTGATGTCAATGGTGGCCCGTCCCTTCAACTGTGGCAGGTTGCTGTACTCTTCGGGCACCTCAAAGGGGAACTGCTGCACCATTAGCTCTTCCAGATGCCCCACCTTGTTGAGCGCATCTTGCCGTTTTGCCCAAATGGTTTTTTTGTCTACCTGCTCCACCGCCGATCGCATATCGGTCAAATCCACGAGAGTCGCTGCAATTAAAAATCCAGCTTCTGCCTTGCGGTCTTCAGGAATACTGTCCAACAAGTCTTTTTGCCGATTTGTCAAGATCCTTTCTGCCTGTGTCAGGTAGGAATTAACGCCGCTCAGTCGGCCTCGTCCAACCCTCAGAGGGGTTGAAAGACCTTCCAGGCTGGTCTGCAACTGGCGCACCGCTGCATTGTCGATAGGCAGTGCATATCGCAGCAACGCCCGCCCATCAGTGATGGCATTTCCCTGAGGCAGACGGCTAATCAAGACTTCTGCGAAAGCAGGCCGATTTGTACTCCCGGCAATCAGTAGAACAGCCAGCAGGAGGGCCAGCGCAGTGGTTTTAAGCCATCCTTGGAGGCAGCGGTTGAGCGCAGCAATCATGATTTTTGTGGGGTGACCAGGACAGGTAAACAAAACAGCAGGAAGGTTCAGACAGAACAATCCCTGTCTTATATTGCCACAGGGCGTCACTGGAAAGAATTTCAGTTCTTTACGGCGAAAAATTTCTCATTATTCCCCTGTCTTGTGTCTGGGGGGCTAAGGGGGGCGGTGCGGCAGACATCAGGTGCAAATGGTTATGTTCATGCCGAATGACCCACTAGAACAAAGCCTTGTAGCGGTAGCCCCATGAAGTATTAACCTGAGAATTGGAATTCACACCTTACTAAGTCTCCCGGATGTCAACGACGATTCAACTTAACGCCGACAACCTGAACCACCTGGATATTTCTCCTGTCTCCACCGTGGTCGAAAAGTGGCTCCAGGAAGGCAGGTTTGCCGACTCTGCAGATCAAGGAAGCGATCGCCAGATCAAATTCGACATTGACTATCCCCGTGACCCGATGGATCCCAGAGAACTGTCGGAGATCCCCGAAATTCGCCTCTGGTACGTACGGCTAGATGCCCGCTATCCCTGGCTCCCGATCGCCCTCGACTGGGAATCGGGTGAACTGGGGCGCTATGCCGCCATGCTTGTGCCTCACCAGTTCAGCCCCACCGAGGGTGTACAATACAACCCCGAAGCGCTAGAAATCTTTGTCATGAGCAAGGTTTTTGTTCTGCTGGACTGGATGCAAAACCAGAGTGGAGTCAGTCGCACCCGCATCAAGTTCTTGACCCAGATGCTGGGCTACGAACTGGACGACGCCTTTTTTGACTTCGTGATGTAGACCCTCTCCTCATTACTGGTCTCCGGCCAGCAATGCCAACCGGAGGCTCTGCTTCCAGTAGGTAGGAGGCAGAGCCTCCCAAATTGCATCCCCAGCAGAGCCTGGAGACGAGGCAGAACTTTCTGGTTTTACTCGCCCCAAACTTTGCTCAGCACTGCCTTGGGATCAATGTCAGCCATCAGGCCAGTGGGGGACTTGATGCCGAGGAAGCGATCGCCCTTCGGTAGCAGCTTGGCAGGATCAGTTGGGCCAAATAGCGCCAGGGTGTAAACCTTGAGAGCAACGGCGAGATGCATGGGGGCACTGTCGGTGCAGAGCATTAAATTTGCCCCGGCGATCATTGCGGCCAGTTTGCCGATGTCATCGGGGTCGCTGACTTTAAGGCCGGGATTCGCTTTCAGTAGAGCTGCTACGAAAGTGTCATCCTCCGTCCCCTGAAGCACTACCAGCGGCAGTTCCGGTTGGCGCGTCTGAAAATCTTGAATGATTGCCTGCCACTTCTCAACGGGGTAAACCTTGTCCACTTCCTTCTGTTGGGAACGCTCGCTGGAACCACCGTGGATCAAAACATACCCGCCACCAGGAATGCCCAAACGCTTCTGCTCCATTTCTGCCCAGTCCAGATCGCTACGGGGAATTGTAATGGAGAGATCTGAGCAGGGAGTGTTGATATCAAAGCCCTGCAGCAGGTCATGGTACATTGCAGCGGCGTACTGGTCTGACTGGAGGGGAATTGACTTGGTGAGAAACAGGTTGCTGGTGGCACTGGCATAGCCAACTCGGGTGGGAATCCCGGTTAGCCACAGTAGTAAGCCAATGGCGGGAGTGCGTCCGAGGGAGAGAGTGGCCGTGTACTGGCGATCGCGCAACACCCCAAGCAAGTTTGCCCAGTCTGCCGGACTATTGCTGGCTTTGAAGTCAAAGGGAATCGTCTGCTGAACCGACTGACATACCCGGTAAGCACCGATGACTTTCGGTTCTGCAACGACGTCGATCTCAGCATTGAAAAATTTTGTTTTCAGGTCCTCAAGGGTGGGAAAGAAGAGAATTTGGTCGCCAATCCCACCGGGGACGAGAGCCACGATTCGCATGATAAAAATAGTTCCTAACGATAGGGGTCCGTCAACCGATGCTTTGTTGCTGTGATGATGCCTGATACTTGGCGAGACATCATCCATCAGGAGGGCAGGACAATTGGGTGGCCAGGGAGTAAGCGAAATTACTCTGAGCAGGCGTTGATTGTCGCTCCCTATTGTAGGGGAGAAGGAAGCGAGTTTTTGGCGGTTTTTCTACCACTTGTGACGCATTTCGCATAAGAAAAATAAAACCCCTCCAGGCTAGCAGCGTCAGCCCAAAGGAGTTTTGCTTTCGTGATTAGTTACTAAGACTACTAGTAGTTCGCCAAGCGAACTTTGCCTGGTTGAAAAACTTTGCCTGGTTAGTGTGGCGCGCGAAGCGCGCCACACTAACCAGGCAAAGTTTCTTTGGTGGACTACTAGTACTCGGCGGCTTAAGTTTACCGATGATTGTTGGTGTGGAGCGCTTCGCGCTCCACACCAACAATCATCGGTTTATTGCCGCCATGCAGTACTAGAGTTTTGACTATTTTCTTTGTAACGCTGCGAAACGCTTTCGTAGAGAGCGTTTCGCAGCAGACTTAATTTTAGCGCTGACTTTTTCTGCAACTAAGATTGAAACTCCAAACGCTGTTCCGCCCTGAGCGAAGTCAAATGGCGAAACAGGCTTTGGAGCTTTGACTGTTTCTACACCCAATGACTTAAATCCCTGCGCCGTTCAGAAACTCTTCAATAATCCTGTCTTGGATTCGGCAGTGCTTTAGTTTGACAGCTTCAGCCGACGCAAATGAACTGTCTTCCTGGAAGAAAGGATCGCTCACCGCTCCAATACTCAGTCGCTCTTGCCTCTCTACGGATGAGTCAGCGTGAAGTGACATCGGTTGAGACTGGTGTTCAATCGCCGGAGAGGGGCGCAGCGATTGGATCTGCTGCTCCAATGCTTCGATTCGATCGACCAGTGCCCGGATGACCTGCGCCTCGGAGTCGGGAAGCCTACCGTGCTCCAGAGGATCAACGCGATCGCCTGCTCGATATACGACCCGCCCTGGCACCCCAACAACGGTGCAATCCGAGGGTACATCCCGCAGCACGACGGAACCAGCACCGATGCGCACATTGTCGCCGATGTTGATATTGCCCAGCACCTTGGCTCCAGCACCCACGACCACGTTCTTTCCCAGTGTGGGATGCCGCTTTCCGCTCTCCTTCCCTGTACCTCCCAGAGTCACGCCCTGGTAAATCAGTGCATAATCACCAACGATCGCTGTTTCTCCAATCACCACGCCCATACCGTGGTCGATAAACACGCCACAGCCAATCTGTGCGCCAGGGTGAATCTCGATCCCCGTCAGGAATCGGGCAATGTGGGAAATAATCCGGGGGATCAGCGGCAACCCAAGACGATAGAGTCGATGCGCAAAGCGATGGAACAGCAGCGCTTGTAGGCCAGGGTAGCAGAAGAGAACCTCTAGCCAGTTACGAGCCGCAGGGTCGCGGTCAAAAATGATGCGAAAGTCGGCAACCAGAGTACTTAGCACAGATCTATGCCCGTCTGAAGTATATAGAGAGTTGAAGCGAAGGCCAATGCTTAATCATATTGTTTAGAGCAGGCCAGTCTCTATCATACCGTCTGGTGATAGAAGCTCGAATTCCCCCTGTTGAATTTTAGATTCCACCCTCCACACCCCTATATGGGTTTAGGAGATTTCTAGCAATGAAATTACCTGCGTCGTGTGGGTGTAGACCCAGCGCAGCAGGGGGGACAACCACACGCCGGGTGATTTCATTGGGAGAAAAAGCTTTATGATCCGGGACA
>CAZVXA010000118.1:14522-19503 GCA_964630955.1 uncultured bacterium
CCACCTCACTAAATCCCCGGCTATTGTTGGATCTCCCCCCCTGGCTCTGGGGGAGACATCCACACGACGGGTAATTTCATTGCTAGAAATCTCTTTAGGATCGTGAACAAATTAACCTGTAATTGTTTTTGAGAGAGACGCGGCGAAGCCGCGTCTCTCTCAAAAACAATTCGGTTTTATTTAATTCGCGATCCTTAGCATTCGGGGTAAATCAGCAATGCCGAAGGCAGAGAATTTCTTACCCGAATGCTAAACCCCTACCCATCCTCACGCCCTGCTACCCCCAGCAGAAAATCTTAAAACCCCACCCCATTCTTCAGGGATCGGTACACAATAGCGCTTAGTAGCCTGTTGCACTGGAGCACTTTGCCTGCATGAAGCCAATCCGCACGTTTAACGTCACCCCGGCTCTCCCTCCGCAGCTTGAACCCCTGCGAACGCTGGCCTACAATATGCACTGGGACTGGAACTACGACACCAAAGACCTGTTCCGGCGATTCGACCCTGAACTATGGGAGTCCAGCCGCTACAACCCGGTACTGATGCTGGGAACGATTAGCCAGGAGCGCCTGCGGGAGGTGGCTGATGATGATGGATTCTTGGCCCAGATGGAACGGGCGGCACGGGAGTTAGAGGACTACCTCAAAGAGGGAGCCTGGTTTCGCAAGAATCGCTTGAAGCAAAAGGCATCTGCTTTGGCAAATAATGGCTCTCCTCCGCTTAAAGACTGCTACGCCTACTTTTCAGCAGAATTTGGTTTGGCCTCCTGTCTACCGATCTACTCGGGTGGCCTGGGTGTACTGGCTGGGGATCACCTCAAGTCGGCCAGTGACCTGGGTTTACCGTTGGCGGGTGTGGGACTGCTTTACCAGGAAGGCTACTTTGCCCAGTACCTCAACGCCGATGGCTGGCAGCAAGAGCGCTACCCCATCAATGACTTTTACAATATGCCCCTGCATCTGGAGCGCAATCCTGATGGGTCGGAATTGCGGATTGAGGTGGAGTATCCAGGGCGCACGGTCTACGCTCGTGTCTGGCGCGTCCAGGTCGGAGTGGTGCCCCTCTATTTAATGGACACAAATATTCCCCCCAACAGCGAGTACGACCAAAACATCACCGACCAGCTCTATGGTGGGGATATTGATCTACGGATTCACCAGGAAATTATGCTGGGCATTGGTGGGGTACGTATGCTCAGAGCGCTGGGTCTCAATCCCACTGCCTATCACATGAATGAAGGGCATTCGGCATTTCTGACACTGGAGCGGATTCGTCGCATGATCCAGGAGGACGGCCTGACCTATGACGAGGCTAAGCAGGTGGCTCAGGCCAGCCAGATTTTTACCACTCACACCCCGGTTCCTGCGGGTATTGACCTGTTCCCGCCCGATAAGGTGATGTACTATCTGGGGCGGTACGCTGAGGTGTTCGGTCTGGCGCGGGAGCAGTTTTTGTCCCTGGGGCGGGAGAACTCGGGTGACCTGGAAGCGCCTTTCAGCATGGCTATTCTGGCGATCAAGATGGCTTCGTTTATCAACGGCGTCAGCCTGCTGCACAGTGAAGTGTCAAGGGAAATGTTCAAGCCCCTGTGGGCGAAGCTACCGCTGAACGAAGTACCGATTACTGCGATCACGAACGGGGTTCACGCCCGTAGTTGTGTGGCCAAGTCCACGCAGGATCTCTATGATCGCTACCTTGGGCCTAACTGGGATCGCGCTCCTGCCAACGATTCCCTGTGGGATCGCATCTATTCCATTCCTGATGAGGAACTCTGGCGCAACCACGAACGCTGCCGCTCTGAGCTAGTCATGTTTGTGCGTGATCGCCTCCAACGCAGTCTGCGCGATCGAGGAGCCTCCGTCATCGAATTGGGTCAGGCACAGGAGGTTCTCGATCCAAAATGCCTCACTATTGGCTTTGCCCGCCGCTTTGCCACCTACAAACGGGCGACCTTATTCATGCACGATGTCGAGCGGATTAAGAAGATCCTACTTGGCCAGGAGAATGGCGCAAAGGGCAAAAAGTGTCAGGTGCAGTTCATCATTGCGGGGAAGGCTCACCCCAAAGACACACCGGGCAAAGAACTGATTCGCGAGATTATCCACTTCACCCGCGAAGAGGACATTCGTCACAATGTCGTCTTCATCCCCAACTACGACATTCAAGTCTCGCGCATGATGGTGGCGGGATGTGATGTCTGGCTGAACACGCCCCGCCGTCCCCGCGAAGCATCGGGCACCAGCGGCATGAAGGCAGCTATGAATGGCCTGCCCAACCTGAGCGTGCTGGACGGTTGGTGGGACGAGGCCGACTATGTGCTCACTGGATGGCCCATTGGCCATGGAGAGGACTACGAAGACCTGGCCTATCAGGACGAAGTAGAAGCGAATGCTCTCTACGACCTGCTGGAACAGGAGATTGTCCCCCTGTTCTATAACCGGGATGACGAAAGCATTCCCAGAGGGTGGATCGCCAAAATGAAGGATGCCATCCGGTTCAATTGTCCCCGGTTCAACACCGCTCGTATGGTGGCGGACTACGCAGAGCGGGCTTACTTTAAGGCAAGCGATCGCTTCAAGGGCATGACCGCTGACCACTACGCTCCCGCCAAAGATCTGGCCCACTGGCAGACCCACCTGTTTGAGCACTGGTACGACATGAAGATTGAACATGTCGATTTCGCCGCTCCCACCGATATTCAGGTGGAACAGGTCGTTGCCGTCAAGGCTCGCATTAGCCTGGGAGAACTCACCGCTAAAGATGTGTGTGTGGAACTGTACCAGGGGGAAGTAGACGCCAACGGGGAGATCGCCAAGGGCGTCTCCACTGCCATGCAATACCAGGGAAAGGATCCAGAAAGCCCTGGTACCAGTATCTATACTGGCCATGTCTCTTACGAGAACAGTGGACTTCAGGGCGTCTCCCTGCGCATCCTACCGCAGCACGACAATCTCAGCAGCCCCTATGAGCCGGGACTCGTGTTGTGGGCGTAGGGCGATCGCTCCCCACCCACACGCTGGCGCTGTTGGGCAGTGTACTGCTCGCAGCCCTGTCCAGTTTGTCCAACAAACCCGCTCTTAGCGCAGAACGGGTCTCTGTGCGCTTTGGGCCATTTCAGACTGCCCTCCCGATCGCCGACCTGGAAAGCTTTGCCAGAGAAGGCAAAGTTACCCCAGAGTTTGCCTTCTTCAGTCGGTTTCTCACAGAAGAGCAGCGATCGCTCTTCCAGGTTGCCCTTAACCAGCAACTGCGTCTCAGTCCGATCGCCGTTTCTCAACTCACCTACTCCTCAGTAGGACAGGGTTTTCTGCGACAGGCAGGTGAAATTATTCAGACTGAGAGTGGTTTGAATGGGTTGTATGCCCTGCGCGGTGCACTGCTGCTGGCGGTGAGCGACCCTGGTGGTTTCACCGCACTGAGTGTTCTGAGGCAATTTCCCGGTGACACGGTGTTAATCGACGCCGGGAGATTACTAGGACTGTCTCGCTCTCTGCAGAACCAGAGTCAGGGACAGGCGCAGATTTTTCAGGAGATCCAGCAGAGAGCGGTTGAGGAGTCGAAATCATCCACCATCGATTTTTCAGTGTTACCGGATCTGCGGAAGCCGGGAAATGACCGCTGGCAAAAACAAACGCTCACTTTTGCGGACACTCGCCGTAATCGCCGAATTCCTCTTGATCTGTATCTACCACAGACGAATCAAACCTCAATCCCACTGATTTTCCTCCTGCATGGGTTTGGGGGCGATCGCCAGAATCTCACCTACCTGGCTCAACACCTGACCTCCTACGGCTACGCCGTCGCTGTTCCCGAAAGTATCGGCAACAGCAGCCGTCGATTCCAGGAATTTCTGAGAGGACTCGCTCCCGAACCTGATCCTCTGGAAATTGTTAACCAGCCGCAGGATATCACCTTCCTAATGGACGAATTTCAGCGTCGTGCCGACCTCGATCCTCAGTTCAGACAGCTCAACCTGCAACAGGTCGGTGTCATCGGTCACTCCCTTGGTGGTTTATCTTCCCTGTTGCTCTCTGGGGCACCCCTGAACCTGGAGCATCTGCGCCAACTTTGCCAGTCCCCCCGCGCTGCCGATGTACTTCAGCTTGCCCAGTGTCCGTTGACTGAATTGCCAGGGAATCAGCTTGAATTGGGCGATCGTCGCATTGTCGCCACCCTCGCCCTCAACCCCAGCATTTCCCCGCTGCTGGATCAAGCAGCTCTGGCCCAGATTCAAATTCCCACGATGATCGTCTCTGGTAGCAGAGACACGATCACGCCACCTGTTCCCAACCAGATTCGCCCATTCTCCTGGCTGAAAACTGAGAATCGCTACCTGACTCTCATTGAAGGAGGCACCCATCTGTCGCTCCTGGAACCTGTGTCGTTTGATTGGGTGGGCGTTGCGTTGCCTCCTGGATTGCTAGGACAGGAGTCGGCGATCGCCCAGGACTATGCAAGGGGATTGGCGATCGCCCTCTTCAAAACCCATTTGAACTGGGACTCCACCTTTGCTCCTTACCTGAGCGCTGCCTACGCCCAATCTCTGAGCCAACCATCGCTCAAATTAAGTTTAATTACAAAGTGGTGAGCAACTGCTTATCCGAAAACCGGAATGCTGGTAGGCGCAAAGCTACAGCTTTGCGCCTACCAGCATTCCGGTTTTCGGAGTCAGTCGCTCTAACCACCAGAATATTTCGTTTCAAGACCTTTACAAAATGAAGCAAACCCTTTAGAGTGTTTCATTAAGGACAGTTACAAACTGTCTCAATCAATTCATAAACCAATCAAGCACTCATAACATTATGACGACTACTCTCCAGCGCACTGAGCGTGCGAATCTGTGGGAGCGGTTCTGCGAGTGGGTGACCAGCACCGATAACCGCCTCTATGTGGGCTGGTTCGGCGTTCTGATGATCCCCACCCTGTTGACCGCAACCGCTTGCTACATCATCGCTTTCGTCGCTGCTCCTCCTGTGGACAT
>CAZVXA010000119.1:0-19469 GCA_964630955.1 uncultured bacterium
GCGCGCCACACAATCAAAAAATCATATTTCAAATCAGCAACGCCCGAATGCTAAACCCGTACGGAATTTTTTTAAGGCTTTCAGGTTGGCTATGGTTGATGTATCAAAATTCGTTCCGGCGATTGTCCTTCTCACCGCTTTCTCAGGTTGTGCGGTTCAGGAACAGTCCCCCAGGCTGGAGATGCTGCCCAGTATTCCAGCAGCCAGTCTGCCCGCGCCCGCGCCTCAGTTTGTGACGATTGCCGGGGCCGATGGGAAGAGCGAGATTACGGTGCCGGGGGAATGGTCTGCTGAGACAGATCTGAACAAGGCGGCGCAGATTCAGGTGAGCAATCGCCAGCGGAAGCTATTTCTGATCGTGCTGGCGGAAAACAAAAGCGGCCTCAAAGATATGACGCGCCAGAAACACTCAGAGGTAACGCGGAATCTGCTCAGCAAGAACCTGAATCAGGCGAAGGTGTCTGGCCCCACCGAAGTCACCCAGGTAAATGGAAATCCGGCTCTGCAATACACGATTAATGGATCGCTGAATAATATCTCAGTTGAGTTTCTGCATACGACGGTGGAAACGCCCACCCGTTTTGTGCAACTTCTGGCGTGGACTCCACCAAGCACCTTTCAGCAAAGCGAAGCGGAACTCCAGAAGATCGTCCAGAGCTTCCGAGAGAAGTAGATGATTGACGGGAAAACCCATTATGAGGTGGGCGAAGAACTCAGTTCTTCGCCCACCTCATAATGGGTTTTCCTCTCTGGCAAATCCTCAGCACTCAATCTGAATCCTGGGGAGTCGTGTGTTTCACATCAAACACGACCTTCAATACGGCGTCAGGCATCTGCTGGTGCAAAAACTTTAAGTGCCCATCTGCATCAGACCAGCTTCGAAAGCGGGCGATCACCTCCCAAGCGCCCCTGGAGGACTGAGTGGATGAATGCTCTGCCGATGCCCCCGATAGACGAACAACTGCCCAGCGATTGAGTTGCTCACGGTACGTTGAGGATTCCATGCTATTCCCTCTCATCATGCGTGTGTTCAAGGACCATTCACCTCCTTCTCCGCACCCATCACTCGATCTATCCACCCCGTGCTGCCCGAAAAATATCCTTCGCCTCTGCCGAACCGACATAGCGCCAGTGCCAGGGTTCATACTTCACACCCTGAACGTTGCGGGGTGGAAAGGATAGCTCAAAGCCAAATCTTTTCGCATTGCGACGCAGCCAGCGGTAAGACGACGTTTTGGCAAAGTCGCTGGAAATCGTGCTTCCCCGCTTCATCCCATCGGTGAGATCGATTGCCAATCCCGTATGGTGTTCGCTGTATCCTGGAGGCGCAACCGATTCTGCTGCCTGCTGGACGGATCCGGTGACCTTGACCTGCGAATCAAATAGCTCTTTCTGGCGCTGAACATCCCGGAACCCCGAAACCGGAACAATCCACACTCCATCTTGTCGGGCAGCATCCATCATTTTCATTAACGCCAGCCCTGCCTCATTCTCCATTCGCTCAAACCGCTGCTGCCAATCGGAATAGCTTCCAACAACGATGAGATTCTGTTTTGCCTCGGCATACGGAAGGTGACCATACCCCTCCGCAGGACGCACAAAATCTACGACTCGAATGGCTCGTGTCCAGTGTTCCAGGGGGCTAGTAGACAGTTCTTCTTTGGTTGTCTGGGGAGCGCCCTGGGGCAACAGTGTCGTCAACTGAGGGAACAGTGGCAGAGTTGCAGTACTTTGGGGGGACTGGGCGATCGCCCCCATCCACAGTCCTCCTCCCAGACTGATCAACGTGATAAAACCCACCAGAAACCACTTCAAAAACTGCTTCACGCCTCACACTCCTGATACAACAAAACAAAAGTTTTGTGGGGGGTGCAGGGACTCCGGCGTGAGCGCTCAGCGTTCGACTGAGCGCTCATGCCGAAGTCCGAATCGTAAAACCCCTGCTTGGGGGCGCATCCCCCAAACCCCCATGTCGCAAAATTTAGTGTTTGCAACATTTAGTCTTTCTCCGTTCGCTTTGAGGCTAACGTACAGGCTGACTTTGGAGACAGCGGTGGTACCAGTGCGACCACATGAGGCACCGGACGGGGTGTGTAACCGACCAGCAGTTCTCCTCGATAGGCCAGCGATGTACTGGCTCCCGAATCAAGCATCACCGCTTCCCGAAAACCTGCCTGATTCAATATATTTCCCAATGTTACGGAATCAACCGGTTCCTGGGAAACTCCAATGACAGGTTGTCCTGTCTGGCTGATGCCCCAGAAAGCGCGATGACGGGCTGCATCAAAGTCAAACAGTGTGCCGAATGCGGCGGCTGGCTGAGGTTTCCCGTCTTTGACCAGCCACGCAGCCGCCACAAAAGCATCGGTGATTCCGGGTTTAATCGCCTGAATCCCTTTCAGCGAATTGTGCTGCTTCGGGTCAAAAGGGACAAAGCTGACTGCCTCATCGCTAATCAATACCAGGGGGCGATTCTTCAGGCGTGGAATGTCTGATCGAGAGCCGGGGACGAAGGAGCGGGTATTCTGGCTGTAAACGGGGCCAATCATTTTGTTGGAGTCGAGATATTCCAGGGAGAAAAAGCCCCCATCGACGGCTGCGATCGCCCGCGTATCGGCAATAATCTCAGACACCTGGTAACGGCTGTTGGCATGAATCGTCATCGGCTTGCCACCGGAGATCAGAATCAGTGGCACCCCCTCCAGCGTCGGTCGAGACACCTGCAGTGGCGCATTGAAATTGAATTTGCTGCCAAAGGGGGGGAGAGGCGTACCACCGAAGGACTCCTGTATCGCCTGCTCAAATTGCGATTGCCCCATGCGCTCGATCGTCAGTAGATCTTTTGACTCACCCGCAAACTTGTTCCGCTCGTCGTCCATCGTCAGCGCCGAGCGATAGCCTGCTTTCTGCACCCACTCTTTGACCCGCTCGTTGTACTTCCCAACGGGATAAACGAAGTGATGAATAGTAGTTCCCAACTTTTCCTCCAGCACCCGCTTCGACTCCACAATTTCGTGGAGCAGGCGATTGTCGGGTAGGGGACGCAGGTCGGTGGGATGGGTGAAACTGTGGGAAGCAACGGTCACCAGTGGGTCTGCCGCCATTTCACGAAGCTGCTCCCAGGTGAGGCTCGATCGCCCCATCTTTGTCCCTACTTTGGAGGGGTAAATGCCAAAGACTGCCGGGTAACTGTATTTTCTGAGTAGCGGCAGAACGTAAGTATAATGCCCCTCATACCCATCGTCGAACGTTAGCAAAACAGGTTTTTCGGGTAGCGGCATCCCCGTCTGAAGATGAGCCACCAACTGGTCAAGGGTAATGGGTGTTGCCTTCAGTTCCCTGATCCGCTTCAATTGTGTCTCAAACTCTGCAGGGGTCACATCAAAGAAGACTTCCTTCTCCGGCAAAATGTCGTGATACATCAGCACAGGCACCTTCGCCTGCAGTGCCAGTTCGCTAATTTTTGGGAATGGCTGCGCCGCCAGTTGCGAGATCAGCACGGTGTTGATGGGGCGCGTCAGGGAAGCCAGACTCATCTCTGGACGCAGCGCCCACTTCGCAGGTTGAGCCAGGTGGTGAGCCGGGGGCGTTTCTGCTGCCAGCATCGCCTGGGCCTGACAGGTTTCTGCTTCAATTGACATCGTTTCCACTTCAGGAGGTGGAGATGCCGCTGCATCAGCATCAATCGTTTCTTGCTGAGGCGAAAATTCCGACGAGGATTCCATCACCAGGGGAATCACAGGTATCCCCAACAATAGCAGCAAGCTGAAGCCTGAAATGATCTGAGTTTTGTGCTTAGAACTGACCTGGAGCGGACGTTTTTCACGAACCAGATGATGAATTTTTGGACTGATTTTAGAGAGATTCCGCTTTAGCCCTGGACTCCAAAACCGGGAAGATAGCCTCATTGCTAATATTTCATCCTTGCTACCGGGAATCGTTCTACCCGTGCTATTTCTAACCGATTCCGGCGCAACTCTCTGGTTTTTTAGAAGACATTGGACAGGTTTTTTTAAGGTTTTTTCCTGAAATGAATGTCTTCAAGAAAATACGACCCAAACTTAACGGGATGTTAATAGATTTTTAAGTTTGGAAAGATATACAACGCTTCTCAATCTGGTGCACCAAAGTTTTTTGTGAGAGAGCCGCGCTCCACGCGGCTCTCTCACAAAAAACTTTGGTTTCCCTAAGCGCAAAGCACTATATTGCTCGCGGTTAAGCTTGAAACCCCAAAAGCTGTTCCGCCCTGAGCGAAGTCGAAGGGCGGAACAGCTTTTGGGGTTTCGACTTTTTCCATGTCCACTGGCTTACAGCGCTTTGCGCTGAACTAAAACCAAACTTTGTGTTGAGAACCGCGCTCCGCCCGGTTCTCAACACAAAGTTTGTACCAGATGCACTTGCAAAGTGTTGTAACTATTTCTACTCCGAGGACCAGGTGAAATTCGCAACGATGCCGCCCCGTCCTTGCATTTGTGCAGGTCATTACCTACCATCTACCTTAAGCGCAGGGATCGCCAAGTCAGCGTGAAGAAGAGTACGTGCGATCGCTTCGGTCGGGCGATTGGCTTCTGAGCGTCTTTTCAGTCCCGCTGATCGTCTCACAAATGATAGAGTCCCGTCGTCCACTTCCCCAACTAACAGAGCCATGACCCAGTTTCCCATCGATCTCGGTGCTTACAAGCCCGTCAAGCTTGACCCCTCCGTTCCGACCCTCACTGCCGAGCAGCGGGAAGCCCTCAAATTTAATATTCAACTTTGCCGCGATGCGATTATCTTCTTCACGGCGACGGGAGCCGCGAGAGGTGTGGGCGGTCACACGGGTGGCCCCTACGACACGGTTCCAGAAGTGATGATTTTGGATGCGCTGTTCCGCAGTCAGCCCGACAGCTATGTGCCCATCTTCTTTGACGAGGCAGGCCACCGTGTCGGTACTCAATATTTAATGGCGGCATTAAATGGGGATCTGCCCGCAGAGCAACTGATGCAGTACCGTACCGCTGGGTCTAAACTGCCTGGGCACCCCGAACTGGGGCTCACCCCCGGCGTCAAGTTCAGCTCTGGTCGTCTGGGTCACATGTGGCCCTATGTCAACGGTGTGGCGCTGGCGAACCCCGGCAAAGCGGTATTCTGTCTTGGTTCCGATGGCTCCCAGCAGGAAGGCAATGATGCGGAGGCCGCTCGTCTGGCGGTGGCCCAGCACCTGAACGTGAAGCTGATCATTGACGATAATGATGTCACGATCGCCGGACATCCCTCCAAGTATCTCCCCGGCTACAGTGTTGCTAAGACGCTGGAAGGTCACGGACTGAAGGTGCTCCAGGGCGATGGGGAGGACATCGACAGTCTCTATGCCAACATCTGCGAGGCAATTAATACCCCTGGCCCGATCGCTGTGATCAACAAGCGTCCCATGTGCCCCGGTGTGGAAGGACTGGAAGGCTCTACCCACGGACATGACGTGATCTCGGTGAAGGCGGCGATCGCCTATCTCGAAAAACACGGTCACCCAGCGGCGGTGGAGTATCTGAAGGCGATCGAAAAGCCCTCTAACAACTACACCTTCATCGGTTCCGGCGACAAGTGGGGATCGAACCGCAACGTCTTCGGTGAAGCGATGGTTGCTATTCTCGGTCGGATGAGTGAGACGGAGCGCAAAGAAAAAGTGGTCGTCATCGACAGCGATCTGGAAGGCTCCTGCGGTCTGAAAATCATTCACGACAAGCACCCCGAAGTGTTTGTGCCCTCCGGCATTATGGAGCGGGGCAACCTGTCAGCGGCAGCGGGCTTCGGGATGGCTGAGGGCAAGCAGGGAATTTTCGCCACCTTCGCGGCCTTCCTGGAAATGTGTATCTCCGAGATCACGATGGCGCGGTTGAACTACTCCAATCTGCTATGCCACTTCTCCCACTCCGGCATCGATGATATGGCCGACAACACCTGCCACTTCGGCCTGAATAACTTTTTCGCCGACAACGGTCTGGATGACGGCTACAACACCAGGCTCTATTTTCCCGCTGATGCCGCCCAAATGACTGCCTGTGTTGAAGCCACCTTCAACGAGCCGGGACTGCGGTTTATCTTCTCTACCCGCTCCAAGACTCCCAATATCCTGGACGCCAGCGGCAACGATTGCTTCGGTAGTGGTTACACTTTTGTTCCTGGAAAGGATGAGGTGATCCGTGAAGGCACAGCAGGCTACATTGTCGCCTTTGGGGATGCGCTGTATCGCGCTCTGGATGCGGTTGAGCGGCTGAAGCAGGAAGGCATCGACGTGGGTCTGATCAACAAACCCACACTGAACGTGGTGGATGAAGAGGTGATGGCCAAAATCGGCAAGTCTCCCTTCGTCGTTGTGGTGGAAGCCTTCAACCGCAAGACTGGCCTGGGCAGTCGTTTCGGTTCCTGGCTGCTGGAGCGGGGCTATGCGCCCAAGTACGCTTACCTTGGCACCCATGAGGAGGGCTGCGGTGGCCTGTGGGAGCAATACCCCTACCAGGGTATTGACCCAGTAGGGATTATGAACAAGGTGAAGCAACTGGTTGACTAAACTGCGGCAATACCGGATGTCATGCCTGGCACCCGGTGTTGTTCGATTGGCTCACCCATCAGTTCACGGATGACCCTTAGCTGGTGGTCTGAGGGACTGGCTGTAGGTCGCACTAGCTTCACCCAGTCGATCGCATCCATCAGTTCCATCTCCCGGTCGTAGCACAGGTAGGCAATGCAGGCGGCGGGCGATCGCTCCACCCCGGCAACGCAGTGGACATAGACCGCCTGCCGCCGCCGCTCACACTGCTGGATCAGGTTCACTACTGCCTGGAGTTGTTGCACTTTAAGCGGCAATCGGTAGCGACTGTCGGGCAAAATGTAGCGCAGGCAGCGAAACTCGCTTTTTACTGCGTCGGGTAAAGTGCCTTCTGCTTCGGCACAGAGTGACAGAATGGTTTGAATCCCGGCTCGCTTCAGACGGCTAACGTCTCGTGTCTGGGGTAAACTTCCCATTGCCAGCACATCAGGAACGGCCCAATCGACCAGTCTGTCCTGTGGGTCATTGCGTTGAAAAGTCAGTCGGAAGGACTCAGTGAGATTGCTGGCTTTTGAGAGCTGATTGGCCAGACCGTGAAAGTCAATCTTAAGCATAGCAGCAGGGTAAAGAGAGTCTCGAATTCCACCACAGCAGTCAACAAGCTTTTTTCTATTTCCTCCGGAGAAATACGCAGGGGAAGATAAATTTACATATACATGTAAAATTTCTGTCTTTTCTCTTGCGGGAATCACGGAAGGACGGCTATATTCGCCCTGAAAGTTTTATTGAAGTGGGTTTAGTGCCTATCCGAATAACGAAAACCCAAATTCTGACAGGCGCGACGCTACAGCGTCGCGCCTGTCAGAATTTGGGTTTTCGGATAGGCTATCAGTGCCTTTCGGAAAACCGAAAACCCAAGTTCTGGAGGGCGCGACGCACAGCGTCGCGCCCTCTAGAATTTGGGTTTTCGGATAGGATCTAGAACATTTCCAGGCACTCTTTTTTTGCTTAGCCTTTCCCCTACACAGTACGACGCCCTATGCCTCAGCCCCTCCCAGCTATTCTGTTCTTGCTCTACTGGGTTGTTGCGCTTTGCGTGTTCACCGCTTACCTCGTCGCATTTTTGAAGGACACCCAGACGCCAAAAACCGATCGGCTGTCGTGGATGGTACTCTGCATTGGGGCAGTACTATGGATCATTGTTCTTCCGATTTCTGCTTACCTGGCGCTGATTCGCAGATCTAAGAACACCTCCGGGGAACTCATGTCGTCTCCGCTTAAACACCAGTGAGAAGGATTAGGGCGATGCGCAGCATCGCCCTAATCCTTCTCACTGGTGTTTAACAAAAAAAGTTGCTTAATCCAGAGATGATTTTTTGATTGTGTGGCGCACTCAGCGCGCCACACAATCAAAAAATCATCTTTCAAATCAGCAACGCCTTACTTTTCAGTCATTGTCCACACCCCATCGTCCCAGGTGTCATCGGTGGGAGGATGGCTCAACCAATAGTTGCAGCGTTTCAGGTGGAGTTCCGAGGCTTTATCGGTACTGTCGATCTCTTCCAGAATCGTGCCAAAGGCGGTCATCGCTTTAGTAAAACGGCGGTTTAGGTAGTGATCGCGGCCTTCCTGGTAGAGATCGATCGACCGCTTCTTCTTATCTGGCAATGCACTGTCTTGCAACCCCACCAGTTCATAAATGCTGACAGGCTGCATTTTGCCCTTGACGCGAATCGCATCCAGTTCTCTGGCCCAGATGCGATCGCTACAAAGCCTGTAGGTGTTCTCGCTAATGATAATGTCGGTGCCGTATTGCTTACTGGCACTCTCCAGGCGTGACCCCAGGTTCACCCCATCCCCGATCGCCGTAAACTCCATCCGTTTGCTAGAACCGATATTGCCGCTGATCACCACATCGGAGTTGATGCCGATGCCAATGCTAATCGCTTTTTGATTCGCGTCAAGGCGTTTTTGGTTGAACGTTGCCAGTCGCTGGCGCATCTCTACTGCGGTTTGCACCGCCATCCAGGCGTGTTCTTCCAGGGGCAATGGCGAACCGTACACTGCCATGATCGCGTCACCGATGTATTTGTCCAATGTGCCCTTGTACTCGAACACAGCGTCTACCATCGGTTCAAAGTACTGGTTCAGCATATCCACGACCTCTTCGGCGGACATACTTTCTGTCAGGGTGGTATAGCCCCGAATATCCGAGAACAGGACGGAGACTTCCTTGCGATCGCCCCCCATCTTGGCTGCATCGGGATTCTCCAGCAACTGTTCTGCAAGTTCCTGGGTCATGTAGCGGTACATCGTACTCTTCAGCCTTTTCTCGTCGCTGATATCGTCCATCACCACCAGTACACCAGACACCTGGGTATCGTCGTTGGTATCGGCGATCGTGTTGATTGACAGGTGGACGCTGTGCTGATCCACACCATTAACGGGCTGGAGCGTCTGATCGGGATAATACTGTTCGCGACTCTTTTCATCTCTGGCGGTGAGGGCGTTGTTGAGCCACTTGCAGAAATCACCCTTCTCGATGCGAATCAGATCCGTAATCAATTGCCCATTCAGGCTATTGCCCTGTTCAACCCCCAGCAGATCACGGGCGCTTTCATTGGCCGCAATAATTCGGCCTTCCTTGTCGGCGGAGATGACGCCGTTGGAGAGCGATCGCAGGATGTCCCGCTGCATCTGCTCCTGCTGCTTCACCGTGGCGAACAGTTTGGCGTTCTGCAGAGCTACCCCCGCCTGGATGTTGAACGCCTTCATGAATTCCTGGTCGTTGCGGTTAAAGCTGGCCCGCCAGACGTCTGGTGCTTCCGGATAATTGGCAGGATCGTAGGGTGGGTAGTCTCCCTGTTTCTTCTTGTTAATGAGCTGAGTGACCGCGATCAGCTCTCCGTCTGCATTGAACACAGGCATACAGAGCATACTGCAGGTGCGGTAGCCTGTTTTCTTGTCGGTTTCTTTGGAGGTGGCGGAGTTGGGGTGATTGTA
Organism: uncultured bacterium; assembly: GCA_964630955.1. GTDB lineage: Bacteria > Cyanobacteriota > Cyanobacteriia > Elainellales > Elainellaceae > CAZVXA01. The sequence continues at coordinate 9,530 of CAZVXA010000119.1, forward strand.
GAGGTCGAAGGGGATTAGCAGTGGTTCTCCAGAGGTGGCCACCTGACCTGCGAATCCCGCATCCATCGGGATGCGAATTTCCTGAAGCTTGCCGTTGATCGGAATTTTGGTCCACAACTGATGGTTTGCCTCGTCCAACAGCCACAGTGTGCTGCGATCGGCCTGCATCAACTCCTTTGCCTCATTCATCACCCGCCCCAGGGTTTCCTCCAGGTCAAGGCTGCTCTGGCTCAGCGCTTTGGTCGCTTTCATCAGGGCGGAGGCGGCTCGCTGCTGCTGGGTGGCCTTGTAGAAGGATCGAGAGGACTCCAGAATCAGCCGGATTGAGGGGGCAAATTCCTCAAACAGTTGCTCATCCTGGGCCGTAAAGCCATTCAGGTCAATTTTTTCGTCCAGCGGTGCCTGGGGATCGCTGTTCAGCTTGCGCTTGTTGATCAACTGCACGACGGCGACCAGATTGCCCTCATCGTTGAGTAGGGGCATGGTCAGCATCGTGTAGGTGCGGTAGTGATTCTTCTTGTCAAACTCCTGGGCCGCTTTAGAGCGGGGGTCATCGTAGAAGTCGTAGGGAATGTTGACCTGTCGCCGTGTCTCGGCCACTTCACCTGCAATCCCAATGCCCTTGGGAATGCGCAGCTCCAGGTTATTGCCCTGCTCATCCTTGGCGACGATCGACCAGAGTTCGTCCTTCTCCTCATCCAGCAGGAAAATCGTGGAGCGATCGGCGTTCAACAGCTCTCCAGTTTTCAGGGTGATCGATCGCAGCATCTCATCCAGAATTGCGTCGAAGCCCTGGGAATCCAGCACATTGTCCAGCATCGACAGCGTCTGGTTGACCACCCGCAACTTCTGTTCAACATCGGTTACCACCTGTTTGAAGGTGTCCTGGGTCAGGGGAGCGAGAAACGCCGAGAAGGAACCACGAGTGGCGGCCAGTGCGCCACTCGGACTGGGGGCCAGCTCGGTGTGGTTGCTGCGTGGTTCTCCGGAGGGATAATCGCTCCTGGCAAACATGATGTTGCTCTCCGGTGGTTCTATCTCCTCGATTGCATCGTTTTCGCTAACGGAGACGACATCAATCACGGCTCCGGTCGCGGAGATCACCTCAACTGGGACAGCAACGATCGCCTCTTCAGAAGCGGGAGTCGTTGGCTGTCGGTTGGGGAGTTGCGAGGGAGCAGTCATGGCGATTCGTGGGGGGAGATGCTGTCAACATAAATTTACCCAAAGCCCAGGACAAATCCTCAAACACTGTGGACTTTCGAAACCGAGCTGAACTCAATCCTTTGCAACGTTAGCGAATTCAGCGCAGGTTCTCCAGGGTACAACACTCACTATGACTGTACCGATCTGGGGTACTGAGGACAAGGCATTTCCGATACAAAACTCAATACTCATCTGCCAATTTGCCTACAGCGCTTTGCGCTGAGATAGAACCAACGTTTTTTTGAGAGCCGCGCTCAGCGCGGCTCTCAAAAAAACGTCACACCTCACGCGCTTGTAAAGCGCTGTATCCTACTCGACCAGGCCAAGGACAGCGGCCAGCAAAGCCTTCTGAGCATGGAGGCGATTCTCTGCCTGATCCCAGACTCTGGATTGGCTCCCCTCAATCACTGCATGGGTGATTTCTTCTTCCCGGTGGGCCGGCAGACAGTGGAGAACGATTGCCGCTGGATCCGCAAAACTCAGCAGTTCCTCGTTCACCTGATACGGCTGAAAGATCGGTACCCGATTGGCGGCCTCTTCCTCCTGCCCCATACTGGCCCAAACATCGGTGTAGAGAACATGCGCCCCTTTCGCGGCAGCCTGGGGATTGTCGGTAATTGTGACCTGGGAGCGATCGCCCGCCAGTGCCCTTGCCTGCTCCACCACCGCTGCATGGGGTGAATACTCAGCAGGGGTTGCCACGCGCACATTCATCCCCACCAGCGCACAGCCCAGCATCAGGGAATGCGCCACGTTATTCCCATCCCCTACGTAGGTCAGGGTTAATCTTTCTATACTGCCAAATTGCTCCTGCACCGTTTGCAGATCCGCCAGAATCTGACAGGGGTGCTCCCAGTCGGTGAGCGCGTTGAGCACCGGAATCCGGGCGTAGTGGGCAAAGGTTTCCAACTCTTTCTGTTCAAAGGTACGGATGGCCACCACATCCAGGTAGCGATCGAGGACACGAGCAGTGTCCTCCACGGGTTCCCCTCGGCTAACCTGGGTGATTGTCGCGTTCAAGTCCAGCACCTGCCCCCCCAGTTGAAACATCGCCACTGAGAAGCTCACTCGTGTGCGCGTCGAAGCTTTACTGAATAGCAGCCCCAGGGACTTTTCACAGCGGGGTTTGAGCTTGCCCTGCTTCAGGTCGATCGCCAGGTTGAGGAGCGATCGCACCTCTTCCGCACTCAAATCCGCCATGCTCAAGAGATCGCGTCCTTTCAGTGATGCTGCACCCATACCGCACTCCTCTCCACAAATAATATTCACTACTCGTGCTGGTGAGAAGGTGCAGGGGTGGAACCCCTGCGTGGGGGCACCGCCCCACACCCCTCTTTACCTTATGCTGATGAAAACCACTATAGATTTATTCGGAAATAGGGTTTTGTGGTCTGGAAATTGCTGTGTGGCGCAGCTTAGCCGCGCCACACAGCAATTTTTCGTCAAAGTCTAATTCGCAGAATTCTCCTGCATCGTCTGGACAAACCGCTCGAACAGGTAATCAGCATCGTGGGGACCAGGGCTGGCTTCAGGGTGATACTGAACCGAGAACATGGGCAGTGTTTTGTGGCGCAGACCTGCAATTGTGCGGTCGTTCAGATTCAGGTGAGTGATCTCAACGTCGGCGTCGGGCAGGGACTCGGCGGCGATTGCAAAGCCGTGATTCTGGCTGGTGATCTCCACGCGCTGTTTCAACCCCGCTGGCTGGTTTAAGCCGCGATGCCCGAATTTGAGCTTGAAGGTGTCAGCGCCCAGAGAGAGACCGAGAATCTGGTGACCCATGCAAATCCCGAAAACAGGTTTCTGCGCTGACAGCAGGGTCTTCGTGGTTTCAATCCCTTCAGTATTCGCAGCGGGATCACCGGGGCCATTCGACAGGAAAATGCCGTCGGGATTGTAGCTGAGAATCGTCTCAGCCGGGGTATCTGCCGGAACCACCACGACCCGACAACCGTAGCTGGCCAGACGCCGTAGAATATTGCGCTTGATGCCAAAGTCGATCGCCACGACAGTCATTTGCTTGTCCACAGGCGTCGCGCTGTCGCTGAATTCCCAGATATTGCTGGTTGGCTCTGACCACTCGTAGATTTCGCGGGTGGTGACGTCTTTGACCAGGTTCAAACCTGCCATGCTGGGGGCTTCCTGCACCCGCATCAGTAGCTCCGCCGGATCCAATACTTCGGTTGAGATCGCGCCGTTCATCGCCCCTACTGACCGAATTTTGCGCGTCAGGGCGCGGGTGTCAATGCCGTAGATGCCGATGACACCGTTCTGTTTCAGATAATCTGGCAGCGATTGGGTAGAACGCCAGTTGCTGGGGCGAAAACAGATATTGCGGGCGATCGCCCCTTTTACCTGGGGTCGCGCCGATTCCTCATCGTCTGGGTTGACCCCCGTATTGCCCAATTCGGGATAGGTGAAGGTTACAATTTGTCCGCAGTAGCTGGGATCGGTCAGCACTTCCTGATAACCCGTCATCCCTGTGTTAAACACCACTTCGCCAATCGTGGTGCCCGTCGCGCCAAACGACCATCCCTGAAACGCGGTTCCATCTGCCAGCACCAGCAGCGCTGCCTGACCCGTTGCGATCGCCATACCTTGCCCTTCCAAAAACCTTTCAAACTCTAGCAGTAATCTCCCACTCTGGGGGTGGAGTGACCCGCGATAATATCCTATGTGAGAACGGGCAAGATAGGGTGGAGCTTCCACTGGATTTCAGATTGTGGCTCGTCAATAATAGACCTAATTGCTTTTTTAGATGTAGACCCCGCGCAGCGGGGGTCTACATCTAAAAAAGCAATAACCTGAGCTACCTTCACCTATCCATCGGCGAACTCCACCATGCGCTTATCCCTGCTCTTCGTCACAGGTTTTCTCGCAACGGCGGTCGTCGCCTGCACCTCAACACCCGTCGCGCAGCAACCGTCTCCAATCGCCACGCCGACCGCGACTGCCCTACCCAAAGCCAAACCACAATCCACGCCAGCCAACCGCCCTGACCCTTTCCAGCGCGGCCTCGATCGCGCCTCCAGCGCCCAGGCTTTGGGCCGTTCGGCTCAATCGCAGGACGATTGGCGATTAGCCAGCACCCGCTGGCAGCAGGCAGTTGATCTGATGTCAGCCGTTCCCAACAGCAGCCCCCATTATGCCAGGGCACAGCGCAAACTGCCGGAGTATCGTCAAAATCTGGCGATTGCTCGTCAGCAGGCCAGCCGCGCCGTGCCCGTGACCAATCCACCCGTGGCGATCGCCGCAGCACCCCAGGCTGATCCCGTCGCGGTCAATCGTCCGCCTGATCCCGCCCCCCCGTCCCTCTCTGGGGCCGAAGGCGTACATCGCGCCCCGATTGTTCGCCGTGCAGGAGGGACTCCCGTGATTCGGGTCACCTTTAACGGAGGCCAGCAGTATGAGATGATCGTAGACACTGGAGCCAGCGGCACGCTGATCACTCAACCGATGGCGGCAGCTCTGGGTGTGGTTCCCGTTGGTCAGGCGAGGGTGAACACCGCCAGCGCTCAGAATGTGGTGTTCCCCCTGGGGTATGTGCGATCAATTGAGGTAGATGGCGTGAGGGCAAATAATGTACTGGTGGCCGTTGCAGGATCAGAGTTGCCAATCGGTTTATTAGGTCACGATTTCTTTGGGGAGTTTGACGTGACGATTCGCGCCAGCGAGGTAGAATTTCGACGGCGATGAAGAGTGTTAAGTAGATGGGCGTGGAAAAATCGAAGACTCGAAACGCTGTTTTGCCCGCGCAGCGGGCAAAACAGCGTTTCGAGTCTTCAGGGTTTTAACACAAACCTACTGATCACGCCATAAAAGCAACAAGGTGTTCAACTTTGTCCCAGGCTGCGCCGCTTTGCAGGATATCGTGGGCGATCGCCACCCCCTTCGAGTACACCACCACCGGGTCAGCATCCTCTGGTAGAACGCCGCCGACCTTCAGCGCCAGCGCCGCGTTCAGCGCCACTACATCCTGCTGCGCCTGGGTGCCCTTGCCCTGAAGCACCGCCTTCATGATTTCGACGTTCTCATCAACCTCACCGCCGACCAGGGCACTGGTGGGAGCCGTTGTCAGTCCCAGATCTGACGGATTAAGGTCAAGGGTGTGAACTTCGCCTTTTGACAGCACCGCCAGATGCGTCACATCCGCCAGACCCGCTTCGTCCAGCTTTTCCCGACCGTGGAGAACGATCGCCTCTTCGCGGCCTAACTGTTGCAGGGCGATCGCCATCGTTTCGATCAGCGCCGGGTTGAACACGCCGATTACCTGACGGCTGGGGTGAAGCGGGTTCACCAGTGGCCCCAGCAGGTTAAAGACGGTGCGCACCTTCAAGGTTTTACGGATGGGGGCGACGTACTTCATCGCCGGGTGCCAGCCCGGGGCAAACAGGAAGGTAACACCTACCTCCTGTAGAGCGGCCTGGGCTTTTTCAGGGGAAACCATGAGATTTACCCCCAGCGCCTCCAGCACATCAGCAGAACCCACCTTACCGGAGGCGGAACGGTTGCCGTGCTTGGCAACAGGGACACCAGCGGCAGCAGCGACGAAGGCAACCGCAGTGGAGATATTAAAAGTAGAAGCGCCATCACCGCCCGTGCCGCAGGTGTCGATGCGGTTGGCGGGCAGTCCTGACAGGTCCAGGCTACTGCCAAGCGACTGCGCCTGAAGTACCTGGGCCATCCCCGCCAGTTCCTCCGCAGATACACCCTTCGCCTGGATTGCCACCAGCAATGCCCCCGATAAGGCCGGGGGAATCGCCTCTGAGAGCCATCCCTGCATCAGATCAGCAGCCTGCTGGCGATCGAGCGATTGCCCATCCAGGAGCTGTTGTAGCAGCGGCGACCAGTCCTGGTCTGAAGCAGCAGGGGAATTAGTGGCGGCGATGGGAGTTGTCGTCATGGCTGAGAAGGAAGGTCGCAGGAATACAGTAGATCACTCTGAATAAAATATCGCAGTCGGGGGACTCCCGTGATTCAGCTTTCTAACTTCTCGCGCAATGTCTCCGGCTTAAACCCTACGGCGATCGCCTTCCCATCTTTGACAAACAGCGGACGCTTGAGCAGCATTGCATCGTTGGCAAATGCCTCTGTCCATTGCTCATCTGTCCAGCTCTGCTTTCCCTCCCCCAGCGCCCGATACGACTGCCCCGATGTGTTTCGCATCGACTGTGCCCCTAAAATCTTCACCCACGCCTGAATGGTCTTCTGACTGGGTGGCTGCTCTTTCGTGTTAATAAATTCGTACTCAATGGCCTGATCCTGTAGCCATTGAAACGCCTTTTTGCAGGTTCCACAGTTAGGAATACCGTAAACTTGAAGCGACATAAGCTCCTGAAGACAATACCGGGTGATTCACTCCAATACAATACAGCGCTTTGCCAGCGCGTGTGGTACAAAGTTTTTGTTGAGAGCCGCGCGCCGCGCGGCTCTCAACAAAAACTTTGGTTTTATTCAGCGCGCAGCGCTGTACACCGGATAGATTCTATCGATGCCTTATACGCTCTCTGATTTGAACCAGATGTCCCAGGGCGAGTTTGTCAACGCCCTCGGCAGTATTTTTGAAGAGACTCCCACCATTGCACAAGCCGCCTGGAATTTTCGCCCTTTTAAGGATCTCACGCATCTTCATCAGACGATGCTCCACGTTGTCGAAACGTCAGGGCAGGAGGCGCAACTGGCGCTGATTCGGGCACATCCCGACCTGGGGAGTAAAGCAAAAATGGCGGCAGCTTCTGTTGCAGAACAGTCTGGAGCCGGACTGAACCAATTGTCACCTGAAGAATTTGAGCGCTTTCAGAGATTGAACCAGGCGTACAAAGACCGATTTGGGTTTCCGTTTATCGTTGCGGTTAAAACCCACACGAAAGCCACTATCTTGCAGGCGTTTGAGGAGCGATTGCAGAATTCCTATGGGGAAGAGGTGCAGCGGGCGATCGCCGAAATTGCTCAGATCACCCGCTTCCGACTGGAACAGCAAATCTTCTCTGCTTAACTGCATAAGGCAGGAAGATTTTGGCGGGAAAGTGTGGCGTTCCACGCCGCCCTTTCCCTCCTTACATAAGTAGCGGTATAACTTGCGTTTCCAAAACCTGTAAAACACCAGCAGTAGCGCTCCTCACAGAAAATTTTGTGCTAGACTTGCTGCAAAAATTGACGGCTCCCCATGAATACTCGACTGTTTCGACTGGCCCCACTCCTCACGCTGGCAGGTAGTGCCGGAATGTTGAGCTTTGCTGCCATTGCGTCTGCCTCTCCCGCTACAGAGGTAATTGCTCCCCATACCCTGGTGGCCCAGCGTGTTGTAGATGGCCTCCCCCCTCCACCGGCCTTGCCCCCCGCTGATGTTTACAGTGCTCCGGGCGGACTGCCCCAACCCACCATTCTGGCTCCCAGTCCACAGCAGCCAGAACCGGGTGTCACTCCTTCTCTGCCCCGTGTTGCCCAGCCAGAACCGCGCCAGCGAGAAAGGGACAATCGCCCCAGGCAAACCCGTCAGGAGCAGTCTTCACCCGATCGCCAGTACGTAGTGATCGTCAATGGTGACAGCCCACTGCTGCTCAATCAGGTGCGGCAGGTGGTGCCTGATGCTTTTTTTGGAGAGGTGGATGGCGATCGCGTGATCCAGGCAGGGATTTTCCGCACCCGTCCCCAGGCCAGCCAGCAGGCGAGAAAATTGAGTGCTCAGGGGATCCAGGCGCAAATTGTCGATCAGGAGATTCAGGTTGCTGCTGCTCCAGAGCGGTCTGATACCCGGTCTTCTGCGAATCGCCCGGACACCACAAACCCAGAAGGAATTCAGTACCGCCCGTCTACCCAGTCCCCGAGGGCTGTAGCCCCCCGTGAGTCGGAGGCTAACCCGGAGGGGATTCAGTATCGTCCCTTTAACCAATCTCAAACTTCCACTGCTCCTGCTGAAGTCACCTTCGGCCAGCAGCCCGCTTTCGATTCCCCTCCCAGTCGTCGTGTGCCAGAAGCACAACAGAGCCTTGCCGCAAATCGGCCAGCCCCCTATTACATTGTGATTCCCAGCAGTGCCAGACAACTGCCCGACCTCCGGGAGCAGGTATCGCAGTTGGGGCAAGGAATGGCGATCGCCCAGGCTGTCGAAGAGCGGGACAGTCGTTTAGGATCGCATGTTCTCATCGGCCCCTTTGCCAGTCGAGGAGCCGCCGAGCGCTGGAGCCGCTACTTCCGCGATTTTGGGATGGATGCGAGAGTATACTACCGACGTTAGGAAAAAAAGGGGGTGATGCACTGCACCACCCCCTTTTTCATTTCGCAAAGTTCGAACCTAGTCGAGATCGGGCATTGCAAGCACTGGTTCCGTCTCGCGGTCAATCCCCTTCTCAAAGCCAGCTGCTGCCGCACGGGCGCGTCCCGCGTGCCACAGGTGACCAACCAGGAAGAAGAAACCAAGGACGAAGTGGGAAGTTGCCAGCCATGCGCGAGGAGACACATAGTTCACGGAGTTGATTTCCGTTGCCACACCACCCACGGAGTTCAGAGAACCCAGAGGTGCATGCGTCATGTACTCAGCAGCACGGCGAGCCTGCCAGGGCTGAATGTCGTTCTTGATCTTGTCCAGATCCAGACCGTTGGGGCCGCGCAGCGGCTCCAGCCAGGGACCCTGGAAATCCCAGAAGCGCATGGTCTCACCACCGAAGATAATTTCACCCGTAGGAGAGCGCATCAGGTATTTACCCAGACCAGTAGGGCCTTGAGCAGAACCGACGTTGGCACCCAGGCGCTGGTCGCGGATCAGGAAGGTCAGAGCCTGTGCCTGAGACGCTTCAGGGCCAGTGGGGCCATAGAATTCGCTGGGATAAGCGGTGTTGTTGTACCACACCATGCAGGAAGCAACAAAGCCCATCAGGGAGAGTGCACCCAGACTGTAGGACAGGTAAGCCTCACCGGACCATACGAAGGCGCGACGTGCCCAGCCAAAGGGCTTGGTCAAGATGTGCCAGATACCGCCAGCAATACAGATGAAGCCAACCCAGATGTGACCACCGATGATGTCTTCCATGTTGTTGACGCTGACGATCCAGCCTTCGCCACCGAAGGGAGACTTCAGCAGATAACCAAAAATGGTCACGGGGTTGAGGGTGGGGTTCGTAATCACACGAACGTCACCACCACCTGGTGCCCAGGTGTCATAGACACCGCCGAAGAACATGGCCTTGAAGACGAGCAGGAAAGCGCCCAAACCCAGCAGGATCAGGTGATAACCAATGATGTTGGTCATCTGGTTCTTGTCTTTCCAGTCGTAGCCAAAGAAGGAGGAATACTGCTCCAGTGTTTCAGGGCCACGAACGGCGTGATAGATACCACCGAAGCCCAGCACTGCAGAAGAGATCAGGTGAAGAACACCGACCACAAAATAGGGGAAAGTATTGACGACTTCACCACCCGCACCCACTCCCCAACCCAGGGTTGCGATGTGGGGCAGCAGGATGAATCCCTGCTCGTACATGGGTTTTTCAGGAATGAAGTGAGCTACTTCAAACAGGGTCATAGCCCCTGCCCAAAAAACGATTAGACCGGCGTGAGCGACATGCGCGCCCAGCAGTTTACCAGAGAGGTTGATCAGACGAGCATTACCTGACCACCAGGCAAACCCGGAAGACTCAAGGTCGCGGTTTCCAGCGACAAAGTTATTAGAGAGCGTTACCACGTGGCAGTACCTCTTCAGGGAATACAAACTTCTCGTGCGGTTGGTCTTGGGGTGCCA
>CAZVXA010000120.1:0-18951 GCA_964630955.1 uncultured bacterium
GCCCTTCGACTTCGCTCAGGGCGGAACAGCTTTTTGGGTTTCGACTTTTTCCACGCCCACTTACTTAATAAAAACGCTGTTCTACTTTTCAGGCTCCTCACTAAAGGCTTCGAGGAAGGCGATCGCCCCTTTCACTAGCGTATTCTTCTCCGACAGATCCTTCGTCATCTCAACTACCGCTGCTTTCCCACCCTGAAACCAGCGCTCCCGGTTCAGCAGATCCCGCCGCAAAATCGCCCATCGTTGTGGCTGTGTCTGCTGAATTGATTCGAGTTCGGCTCTCAGGATGATGGGGGCTTCTGCTTCGGTGGCGGTCGGGTGCCGCTGTTGCAGATTCACGAGCAGTTGGCGGATTGCAGCAAGGGCTTCTATCATCCCTTGTGAAGCAGGATTTACGATGAAATCACCTTCAACGCTGCCTGCAACTCCTGTAACAGGTGCGTTAAAGTTCATCTGGACTTTGGGTTGGTCAGACATTTTCTGTAGAGTTTGTTGAATTTCGGACAGACTTTCGAGAATCCTCTCCAGCAAGGAGGGAGTCGTGTTTTGATTTCCTACGGAGACTGACAGAATGACCTTGAGAGCCGCTTTACGTACAGTTGGATCAGGATCATCTCGAACGGCTCGCAGGAGGGCTGTGAGGGCGATCGCATTTCCTGCTCCGATTTGTTTCAGGGTTTCTGCTGCGTCAACTCGAATATCAGGTTCTGGATCGGTAAGCAGAACATCACAAACGGTTGAAATCAGGTCGAGTGCACTTTCAGGTGAAGTCTCATCGAGAGTCACGATACTGCGCTCCCAATTCTTTGAGGGCAGACTTGCGTACCGCTGGGTCGGGACTCTTTAATCCCTGAACAACGCTGGCCAGTTTGGGAGACAAATTTGCGGGGCCTCTGTTTCTGAGCAGGCTGAAGCGGGCGATCGCTTCGTCCAGCAATGCTGACTGACTGACATGAACAGGATTGGGGACAAATTGAATCCGCCCGTTTGAGGGGTCGGCAGGCTGTTGAATGCCAGCAACAAACCCCAAGGATTGCAGGATTTTGAGCCATTCCAGGGTCGTCGGATTTGCGGTCACTTCAACGGTAGCTGCTTGTGCCAGATGGGCATTGCGGAGTGCCTCAAACAGTTCAATCAACGACTGCTGGATGGACTCATCCGAAGCCAGACCAACCGAAGCCTGGCTGACGGAGGCACCAGGGGAAATTGAGGAAGCTGCCTCAGCGGCAAACCAGAACATAATCGTGTGGGCAACCAGGCTATCAACAGAAATATTCAAATGCTGAGCCTGGGCAACTAACTGTTGCTTCAGTTCGTCAGGCAATTCGATCGTCAGTGCTTCTGTCATGGTTCCGGTTTCCCCTGTTACTTCTTATTATCATCCAACTTTGCCGATGGCAAACCCTGGTTGTTGAAGTCTCCCTCCACATTGCCTGCCACTCCATATACTCTTTCGTTGAAAATCATCTGGACGATCGGCTGAGTGGTTTGAGGTCGATCGCTCTCCTCTGCTTGCGATTGTGCCTGCTGGTAGAGTTCATAGTTGTAGAATTTGCAGCGAGATTGGATGGCGGCGATCGCTTCTTCCATGTACCACCATGATTCTGGTTTGTTTAGCAACATTCTCCAGAGATCAGCCAATATGTAAGGCTTTGATACTTCACCTAAAGCTTTGGAAGTACTCCAGTGCGCATCAAAATTAGGATTTTCTAGCACTTTGAGTAACTCTAAAATACTTCCTTCAACATCTATTTCTATTAGCGAATTGACAGTGCATGCAAGAATGAGCTTGTCTTCATCACTTCTTATTAATTCCAGCAACTTTGGAATTGCTTGGTTGATTTTTAATTCTCCCAATATCCTGATAACCTTTAGACGTATATCTTTGTCCTGGTAGTTTAAAGATTCCAGCAATTGTATAATTCCTTCGCTATGACCTAATTTTGCTAACGCCTTGGCAGCACTAATGTGAACATTGGAGTCATCTACAGTTAAGGCACCTAGTAAACTCGATACCGCTTCTGTATCACCTAGCTCACCTAAAGCATCAGCAGAATAGGCACAAACTTCCAAATCAGATTTATCATCCAGAATATTGATTAATGTCGGAATGACCATTTTACTTCTAAGTTTTTTGAGTGCTGTAACAGCATCACATCGAAGCAATGAAACTGCACCTTTCTCTAAAATGCTTATCAATTCTGCAACCGCTTGTTCGCTACCTATTTTTCCCAGCGAACGAATTATCTCGGCACATACATAATTGCTTTCACAATTATAAATAGTCATTAACGCCGGTATTGCTACCTCGCTGCCAATTTCTCCTAATGCATGAATCGCCTTGAGTCTAACTTCCCTACTTGTATCTTCTAATGCATCTATTAAGCCCGAAACACTACATTCCGATCCAATTTTTCCTAAAGAATTTGCTGCTTCTAAGCGAATGGAATAATCCTCAAGATAATCATTACTATTGTGCATAAGGTTCTCAAGAATTAGTGGAACTGCTTTTTCAGCCCCTAGAAGTCCCAGAACAATTATGATCTTTTCGCGAAGGTATTCATTTTTGCTATTTTGCAGGATATACATTAATACTTGCAATGATGAATTGCCGGAGAAAGACTGTATAGCAAAGGAAGCGTCCCTTATTTCAACCTTTGGCTTGATATAAGCTGGCAGGAAAACAAAGCTATTGTCAACACTTATTAACTCTTTAATTGCCTCAATAATACCAAATTGAATTACATGGTTTTGAGGAGATGTGTTTAATGAATTTCTCAATGTTTCCATCAAAAACGGTATTACCCTAGAATCCTCTAAAGCTCTCAATGATTTAGCCACACCTCTGCGGACGCTAAGATTCCAGTGCCCTAACAAATCGATTAGATCGGACAAGTTTTCACTTTTAAGTTTACCGATTATTTCCGCAACGCTTTCAATTAGGTATTCCTCTTCATCGTCCTTGTCAATTAATTCACATAAAAAGCCTTCCAGTATATCAAGTGATACTGAAGAGCCATGCTTTCCCGTAAATAATTTTATGGCTGTCAGTGCATCAATTTTGGATTCAAAATTTTGACTTTTGAGTGATTTGGCTATAGCTGAAATAGCTTGTTCACCACCATTTTCTGCTAACGCATATAAAATATTAGCACGATCAAATTTGTCATGTGTCTTGTCCAAAATCTCGATAAATATTGGCATGGAATTTCGACTTCCTATGTTTCTCAACGCAGAAATAGCCTCACTCAAATGTTCTGGTGTATTCATGAAATCTATGAGGTGAGAAACGGCGGCCTCACGACTGCTCATTCCCAAAAGTTTTATCTTGAGCTTTGTAGGCACATTCAAATTGATAATTAGGGTTACCATTGCCTCATCAAATTTTGATATTGATCGGCTTGAAAGCAATACGCCTAGGATCAAATCTACTTCTAACGACTCTCTAGCAATCCTTTTGAAATCAAACTCAGCATCAATTAGTGACATAGCCAGAGAGAGAGCTTCAGTCCACTTCAGGTAATTGAGATAATGGTGCTGAAGTTGAACATCAGTGAGTTTCGGTAGCAGTAGGAGAAAATATTCAGCAGCATAGTACTCCTGAATCATCTGGTGACGAAACTCAATCCGATCGCCATTCAACTGAATCAGATGATGCTCTAGCAAATCTTCTAAACACTCGATCGCCCGATCGCCCGGATCATTAACCTCACCCTGCAAAAATTCCCTGAACGTTTCCAGAGCCTCTCTTTGGGAAATCGCCACCCGAAACTCAACCGACGACGTTAGCCGCAAATCCTCGTGCATCATTACAAACGCCAACCGCTCTAACAATGGCCTCCACCAATGGCGCGATTCATCCGACACAGGCACATCCTGCTTCAGCCCGTTCTCATAAAACTGAGTAAACTGCCGAAACACCTCCCCCAAATTATTCGGGAGCTGCTCTGTATTCTGAAAAATCGAACACAGCATCGCCAGTAGCAGCGGCGTTTGCCCCAACTCCCGCAGACGGTCTTTGAGTTGAGCCAGCAGTGCATCCCCCCGCTCAGGCAAATATGCCTTCACAAACGATCGCATCTGCCCTTCCGCCAGCGGCTGCATCTCCAGCTTTTTTTCAATCCCCAGGTCACCTCCCACGCTCAGCTCCCGCGTGGTAAAAATCATCGGCGTCGTTGTCCGGTAATCGTTCCGAAAACGAGCCACATCCCGCCGTGCCTCCTCCGAAGGCAGTTCGTTCAGGCCGTCTACCAACAGCAGCAATCGTCCCTGCTTCAGCAGCGCTTCAACGGTTTGTTCGCTCAAGTTCAGCTCGGGGTCATGCTTCTGGAGAACCTTCAAAATGCGATCGAGTATCGACGTTTGCCAGAACCGGAGTTCTACGAGCACAGGAATTCGCGAGGGTAAAGATGCGGGGGCTAAGACCTCGGAGGTTTTGAAAACCTCCGAGGTCTGGGGCACCTGCGACCTCACCTCGGACTCCAACCGACTCCCCCCTCGCTCAGAATTGGGAGAGGGGGGCAGGGGGGTGAGGGCGGCCTCCTCCAGCAGCAACATCACCAGCGCCGTCGATTTCCCCGAACCCGGTCGCCCCACCAGCAGCACATGATCCTTCGCATACTTCCGCAGTCCTTCCAGCACTGGAAACCGCTCGATTTTCTCCTTCTCCTCCTGATGCTCCTCCGGCTCCTGCCGCCGCGCCGTCTGCACCATCAGGTCAAAATTCCACTCAGAGGGCGATCGCCCCTTCTCCTTGCGCTTCTCCCGACCCAAAGCATCCGTCAGCGTGTACTTCTCCCACCAGTGCCGATATTCCTCCGTGAGCGATCGCAAATACCGCCGAAAATCCACCTCAGCGTTTTCCGGCTTGGGTGTGTTGTAGTAGCGATCGCCAATCTGAATCCCCTCTGCCTTATCCATATGGATGTTGTACTTCGCCAACTGCTGCACAACCTCCGATCGCCCCTCCCCACGCAAAAGCTGACGGAGCGCGGCAACATCTGCCTCGGTCTGCGTCCCGTCCTCAAGGCGTTTCAGAATAGCGTCCAGGTCTTCATGGGAGGACATATTCAAGGTTGTAACAGAGGATTAGGGCGATCGGGTAGGTGTGTATGAGAAGCGCCGCGCCACTTCTCATGAACTTGAGTTACCAAAGCCGAATTTCCGTCACCGCAATATTGCCGGAGAAACAAACGTCCACATCAGCCCCCTCATCCCGGAGACGATCGCCATAGCTCCCCGCATAGCGAAAATACTCCCCATCAATCTCGAAGGTCGTGGGCAGCGGTTGCGTACAGAGGTGGCAGAAGACCACTTCTGGTTCTGGAGCGTCAGCGTCGGGGTGGGGCAGATTCACGTTCCAAAAAGTGCCCGACTGGGGAGGGTGCGCCAGCAGCTTATCCAGAACTTTGGTCGTCAGTTGGGCGGCTCGCTCCCAGTCGATCGGTTTGCGGCGGTGGATGAAATGGGAGATAGCGATACCAGGAACCCGCAGCAGGGTGGCCTCTCGCACCGCAGCAACCGTGCCTGAGATGTAGATGTCTGCGCCCAGGTTACCCCCCGCATTGATGCCCGACAGAACATATTTGGGATTGGGGCTGAGGTGCTGGAGGGCGAGGCGGGTGCAGTCTGCCGGGGTGCCTGCGACGGCGTACTCGGATTCAGAGCGGCGGTGGACATGGATGGGGCGATCGCACGTCACCTGGTGGCTACAGCCCGATAGATGGGTCTGGGGTGCAACAATGATGCCCCGGCGTCCGACGGCCTGCCACAGCGCTCGAATGCCCGGTGCGTCGATGCCGTCATCGTTGGTCAAGATAAAAGTCATGGGGCTGGCTGTTGGAGCGGCTCTCCCATTATCACCTTTACTGAGACTGCTGGGGCGGTTGGCTCTGCTGCGGGGTTTCACCACGTCCGGGGATGATATCCCTGGCCACACCGGATTCCTGAATACAAATTGCGTAAAGCTGCAGGTTAGACAACTCAGGCACATTTGAGCGCGCCTGCTGGACGCTCATTCCCGGCGCATTGCAGAAGTTACTGACGACGCGGCTGTACTGCTGAGGCGTACCGTACAGACTGTTAAGGGCAACAGTGTCTTTCAGAACGGGGGTTAATCGTTCTAGAACGGCGTTGGTGAGAATGGTGGTGGACTCGGTGGCACTTGTGGGGATCAGGTCACTCTGGGCGATCGCCGTTTGAATCGTTGTGCGCAACACGTTCACGCCTTCGGAACTGGAGACAAACGCCGCAAGAATTTCTGGCGTCAGACGATTGTCGGACTGCATCACCGAACGAAAGCCCACCAGGCTGCTGGCAGTCAAAATATCTGCGATGGTTTCCAGATAATCCTGATATGCGACTCCGGGTTCTGAACTGCCGTCACCACACTGCACCGCCCCATTCGTCCCGGCTCCCACCGCCAGGTTCACCTTCCCCCGCTGCCAGCAGGCATTTACGGTGGACTGAATCTGCGGGGAGAACATCGTTCCCAGACGCTGCATCGCTCTGGTGGGAGAGGGTTGGGTTTGCTGGGCGATCGCAGCCGGAGCCAGTCCCACAACAGCGGCAGACAGAATGACAGGAAGCAGGTGTTTCATAGATCCCCAAATTGCAGCATCAAGCGATTATGGCACAAGGTATTTCCTGTAAGGCGCAGTGCGGGATACAGGATCAAACTAACGTAGGAGCAGGTTTTGCCCCTACTCCTGACGCTACCAACCCACCTGCACCAAACCTGCCCCGGCGCTTTACCCACAAACGCTACCCTAACAGCGCCTGCCGCATCTTCTGTAAATTCGCAGGCAGATCAATCCGAATCGCCTCCTGGAGTAGCACACTGGGAACGGGGATCGTCGGCGTTGCCTGCACCTCATAGGTCAGCAGTGTCCCGCCCTCCAGCGGTTCCAGGCGGAGGTTGGCGTTGAAGTCCGCGAAATTACCCCGCTCCAGCCGGAACCACACCTGGTGCGTCCGATTGGGCTGCACGACTTCGCGCACTCGCAGATAGACTTCTACCTCCATCTTGAGCAGCAAGAAATCCTTACGGGCCGCCTGATACAGCCGCTTTTCGGGATGTCCCTGGGGCTGCGGCAGTTCCTCGCTGTGGGTAATGTGGGGGAAATATTCCGTCCAGCGGGAGTAGGTGGTCACCTGCTGCCAGATTTTTTCAACGGGCTGGGACAGGTACATACGGCTGATGACGCCCGCCCCCCAGGCGCTATGGGGATGGGTGTTGAGCAGCACCTTTCCTTGCAGCAGACGGGCGCGATCGCCCTCTGTCAAGATGTCCTCAACCAAACCCAGATGGTTAATGCTTAAAACCTGTGTCATGGCGATCGCTCCTCCTCACACCCAAATTCCATGTAGAGCAAAGCTTAAGAAATTGTTTAGACGTATTCACTAAACATTAGCGCTTCTCCTCCAGAATGCACCGATTCATTTGAAGAATGAATGGGTTCCTTGATGAAGATATGAGCAAGTCTCCGTGTTTCTCCGATCAGGAATTTCCGGGAGAATGTTAAGGAACTGGACTTTTGACTCAATCGCGCCGATTTTTTCTGAAACGCTGGCGCTGCCAGCGTTTCAGAAAAAATCGGCACTAAGCCGCGAAACGCCCTCTACGAGCGTGTTTCGCGGCGTTATGGGGAAAATCGTCAAAAGTCCAGTAAGGAAATTTCCGCAAAAGAAGATACCCATACAGATCCCCAGCTTCCTGAAGCAGCCGGGGATCTCCCAGGGAGAGTGGGCAGGTTCTTTCTGAGGGTCTCCTATAGTTCCCGTGAGAACAATCATCTGTGATGCTCCAGTCCTTCCCGTGGCACAATAGTGGACGCAGATTTTGGTTTGAGGCAGGATAATGGGGCGTACCTGGCACGTCCAATCCGTCTTGAGGCAGAAGCCGCAGACGCTAGATTCTGGAGTAATTTTGTGGGTCGCTCTCCCAACCTCGCCATCACAATTTTTCTGTACGTCGCGGGCTTTCTGCTGGTAACGATGGCCGTTGTGCTTCTGCTCCAGGCATTCGGGTGGGTTCAGGTACCGCGTCAGGCGATCGGGGCGCTGGCGCTGCTGGCAGTGGGGCTGGGTATTCTCGCGGGGATTCGCAACCGCTAATCAGTGAAGGATCGATCGATGCGTCTGGAAACAAGCATTTTTCTGGGAATCCTGGGAGTCACGATCGCCATCTGGGTACTGCGGGGCGTCGGGCTGTTTACGTTTATCCCCGGTGGTCTGATCTGGATCTTGCTGTTCCTGACCATTGGAGCAGGGATCATGGATACGCTACAGCGCACAAAGCGGTGGTGAGGGGCTGTTGCCTTTCCCCATCAGGAATGTCGATTCAGCAACTTTTGCAACAGGTTATCGGATGCCCAGAATGAGGTATTGCGGAGAGCCTCGACGGCAGCAGGTAAATCCACCAACTTCATTGTGGCCGCCTGGTCGAGAATTCCGAGGATGCCAGTGATGGGTACATTTCTGGCGATCGCAATCCGTCGCGCCTTCATGTCATCCAGCAGAAGCAGGGAAGCTTTGGTCTCTTGTGCAAGTAGGATTGCTTCCCGTTCGCCTGGATCTAAGGAATCAACAAGCTCATCTGAGGGAAGACTAACAGACCGAACTTCAATCCAGGGGGGAGGGATCGCAATCCATATTTGAACGGGAGTTGGAGCCGCTATATCGGACAACTCATTGTAAACGGCTTGAGGAATGAGAACTTCCTGGAATAGTTGGGGTAGTAGCTCAATTTGCCCGATCAAGATGAGGTAGTTGATGGGGGAGGTATTGGAAACAACAGTCATTCTGCACCCAAAGCTGCACGAATCGCTTGGGCATCCTGTTCCAAATCGTCTTCTGTGTAGGGCAAGTCAGCTTTTTCTCGCTTAAGGAATTCGTAGGTCTCCCAGCGAGAGGAGAAATTTAGCAATCGACGCACATCTGCGGCTCCGATCCGCCCCTGACGGTAGTTGTCAGCTGCAATGAGTTCAACAATTCGGCGGGAGATGTCGCCTGATTGGAGCTGATTGGCGATATTGTCAGGAAGTTCAATGGTGACTTGCATAGCTAATTCCGCCTATATTGCTGAAAATTCATAATCTAACTTCTTAGCAAGTTTTTAACAACTTCGAATGAGTTGCCCAAATAATAGGTTTTCAACAGATCAAAAACACGATAATGATTTTCTCTGATGCCGTCTATACCCCACTCATTGTAAGTCATAAAGATATAATTTGTGTTTGATCTATTCTCTATAGAACCTTTATACCTCGACTTTTTTTCATGAAATTCTTTGTTGCTGAGCGATGCATTTTTCTTCCGATCAACTAAAACAATATTTCCAAGCCTATGAACCCATTTTTTGTGATCAAGCTCAGAAATATTGGAAAATTTACCCAAATTTCTGGGCATCAAATGCTCTACGGATGCAGTGCTACTATCAAAATATATCTTTGAGTTTAAGCTACTAGAAAGAAGATCAAGCTTTAGTAGTAGGTAACGGGTTTTATTAATTCGCTGTCCTGCATATTCCCCCCACCTTTCATTATCCAAAAAATCCAGAAAAGACTCCATATCAAGAGCAGTTGACGCCTTTTCGTCCTGATACTCATATTTCAATACGGGAGAGTCCAAGAATTGAAGCGCTAAATCTTTAAGATTACCTCCCTGCTTCGAGATTTCTTCCATTTTCCTCAAAAGGATAAATATTCTTGACTGAAGATTCCCTTTTCCAGTCAACCAGTAAACCGAACAGAGGTTATCCAGTTTAATCAAAAAATCATATATTCTAAAATCCTTGAAGCACTCTCTGTAATGCATTAGAGGGGCAACATAGGCGTTCCCATAGGTCTTTGTCAGTATGTAATTAAGGTTTACGAAAAAGTTACCAACCTCATCAAAACATATATCATTACTGGTAATTACCTGGAGGTGCTTGGTGTAGCGACCAATAACCTCAAAAGTTCCTTCACCTCTGGTAAGCATATTTCTTCCATACATGAATTCAAAGGCTTTATTAAGGCTTTGGTTGTCATCACTTCTATACTTCATTATTATGAAGACAATAGCCCAGAGAAACTCATCAAAAGAGTTATAAGGCTCATCGACAGTACTTTCATACCTTTCCCATTTTTCTGCAAATTCTTTTCTATCTCCTTCGTCCTTAATATTTCTCAGATTTTGCGCTCTTAATATGTCACTTGCTTGCAACTGAAGACCTCTACTATTCAATACTGTGAAAAGATTGTAGGCATCATCGAGATTATTAGGAGTCGATAAATATATAATTAGAACTTTTGTACAGAGATAGGCATAAAAATCTTTTAGATATTGCTGTATGTCCAGCTCCTCACTAGAAATACTCTGAAACCAACTGTGAAGCTCCAGAATTGCTGCTGCCATGTTTTTGACAGAGACATCATTATCCTTGTCTAGAGAAATCGATTTCAAGCTCTCGAAATCTTTCGTTCCATTCTTCTTGAGAACATACTCCTCTAAAAATTCCTTGTCCTTTCTTATCTCAAATTCAATTCTATTTCTCTCTGGAATACCATCAAATTCATCCATCTCCTGTCTCATTCGACTTCGGATCTTGTTTTGTAATTCCTTGCTTTTTGATAGATCTCTTAGAACAGCTTGCAGAAGATAAAGTGTTATGAATCTTTGCTGACCATCCAATATATCTTGAGAGGTGTAAACGTAATCGCCTTCCTTAGATTGTTTTGTATTCCAAACCATGCAGCCCAAGAAGTACTCCTTCTCCTTGTCCCGGGCCATAGCCTTACGAATGTCATCAAGTAGAGTAACTACTTGATTTTTACCCCAGACATAGGGGCGCTGATATTCAGGCACATTGTAGAAGCTGTCAGCAGAAAAAATGTCTTTAATGTACTTTTTTCCAGTATCGAGAGTGTAGGAGGTCATGCAGGTTAAGTCCCATCCTTTCTGATAAAACAGCTTTCTATAAACATTATGTTAAATCTTCTCGCCCCCCGCAATAGCTAAACCCTGTAGTAGGCTGGGACAACCAGAAAACGTTAGTTCTGTTTGAGGTAGATTTAGGTATTCCCCTCAGTCAAACGAGATAAGCACCTATTGAACAAGAATGTTAGCGGCGGGACTGAATTGTACTTGTAAGTCTTCATCGTTTTTTTAGCAGACATCCAAAGCCAGCTAAAAATTAAGACTTACTAACCCTTCCCCTTCTCCCTAGCCTCCAAAGCCTCCAGAACCAGAATTTCAATCAGCACACTCACCGATCGCTTATCCTTCTCGGCAATCCCAGACAGGCGATCTTTCAGTTCTTGAGGCAGATAGACAGTGATTCTGGCTTTATCTGTGGCCACACAGTTGGGGAATGCTAAGGGGGTTTCATAGGAATCTTAGAACCTCACCTTGTTTCAAGGGTAGCGCTATGGTAACGTTACTTTTAACCACTATGAGGTTTTACTATGATCCCTCTTACCGAGGACGAAGTATCCCTGATCCGATCGCTCCTGATCGCCCTGCGTGGCATCAAGGTTCGAGACCTCGATAAAGCGCTGGTAATTCTGGCGAAAGCAGAGCAGAGAGCAAAGCCATAATTGGGCTATGGGCAAATGATTATCAAAGGCCCGACTCATGACTCACTGGACTTAAACCCTGAAACGCCCGACTGATCCACTGATCATCGAAGAGGATCTTATAAATTCGGTTGTGGACTCGCAGGGTGTTTTCGTGCTTAATCACCAGACCGGAGAGCAGCAGCTCCACCTGAATCGGATTTTCAACGACGAGGACTTTCTCCTGGTTCCACACCCGCTCGTAGAGCGTCAGGAGCGGAACGGCATGGGAGGGGTCTCGGAGGATGCGATCGCGAATCGTTCTTAAATGCTCCGGTTCGTCATTCAACTCCCAGTTGTCAAGAATCTGGGTCTGAACGAGCTGTTCCACCCAGGCGGCCTCCATGTAGTTCGGCACCTTAGAGGGAGTATTGCGGATCAACTTACAGACCTTCTGCGTCAGGAACGGCTGGCCATTCGTCCAGTAGAGGACTTCCTTCAGGACAGCCTGGGGATTCTGTACCTTTTCGGCCAATCCCTGTAACAGCGGCTGGGCTTCGTGGAGCTGGAAATCTTTCAGTTGGATCGCCTGACCGATGTTGAACGAGGTGCGGGTCTTGTCCTGCACCAGTTGGGAGGGAGTCGTGACGCCAAAGATAGCAAACGTCAGCCGCTGATAATCGGGGGAATCTGCGCGTTTGTTGTAGCAGGCGCGGAGCAGGACGAAAAAGTCGTCCATCTCAAAGTCGAGATTGAGAACGCTATCGATCTCGTCAACGAAAATGACAATTTTTTGAGAAACGTGGGTGAGCAGCACGGACTCGATGAATTCTCCTAACCGCTGGACGGGGGAAAGGAACTGGCGATCGCGCCACCAACTGCGGATATCCACCTGATCCAGCAGATTGAACCGATTGGCCAGATTATAGAGAAATCCAGCGTACCACTGCTCCTGTGACAGGCCACGATTGCCGATTTCAGAAATATCAATGGCAGCGCAGGCGTATCCTTCCGCCTGGAGGCGGCGCATAATTTGCACCCGCAGACTGGACTTGCCCATCTGGCGGGAGTTGAACACGTAGCAGAATTCTCCCTTCTTCAGTCCGGCGTACAGGTAGCGATCGGCCTGTCGCACTACATAGGTGGGTGCATCGAGAGGAAGGCTCCCGCCCACCTGGTAATCGAAGGTATTGGTGTCTTCGGGGCTTCTCAGGAGTGCATTCTCAATCATCAATTCTGCCTGAGTTGCTTTGAGGATTTTGAGTGTCTCAGAGAGTTCTCGCGTGCGTTCTCTTACCCGTTCTTCCAGGATTTCGTTACGGCGCTTCTGCTCTGTGATGTCTTCGATAATTCCTTCGTAGTAGATCAGGTTCCCATGCTCATCTTCCACTGCACGGGTATTCTCTTCAACCCAGATAGTACTGCCGTCCTTTCGCAAGCTCTGATAAACGTGATTCTTGACAGCCCCAACGCGATCCATCCGATTCTGAAATTCCTGGCGATCGGCTGCGTTAAAGTAAATTTGCTGGGTAATGTCAGTAATGTGCTCGACCATCTCATCGGCAGAATCATAGCCATAGATACGGGCCATCGCCGGGTTAACGCGGATAAATCGACCGTTGGGCGTGGACTGAAAAATGCCTTCGAGGGCATTTTCGAAGATCCCCCGATAGTTTTCCTCCGCAATCCGCAAAGCAGCCTCTGCTCGCTTCTGGTCGGTGATGTTGCGGATGATCATCAGCACTTCGTCTTTCCCAGTAACAACCATCCGGACTTCCTCAAACTGGAGTTGTCCGTCGATCGCCAGTTGCTGCTCGTAGACCTGCATCATGTTCGTCTGGAGCGCCAGTTGGATATATCGCATCCGCCGCTGGGCCTCGACGGGGGGTAGCGAATCGTAGACACTGGTTCCCTCTAGAAAATCGTCGCTGTCGTACAGCAGCATCCGGTTTCTGCCCTGAATTTCCTGGTAGGTGCCGTTGCGGTTGACCCGGATCAGCAGGTCAGGAATCGCCTCAATCAGCGCCCGGATGTTTGCCTCACTCTGCCGCAGTGCCCCCTCTGAAAGTTTACGCTGCGTCATATCCCGCACCATGATCAGTACTTCATCCTTGCCCAGCGGCATCAGTCGGGCTTCTTCGTATTGCAGCCGCCCGTTGACCTCCAGTTCGTACTCATACACTTGCAGTTCCCCTGTCTCCAGCGCCTTCTGCACATGGTGCATCCGCTCCTCGGCTCGCTCTGCAGGCATGAGTTCAAAAATGCTGGCTCCCGCCAGCAAATTTTCCTCATTGAGAACTTTGGTGGTTCGTCCCAAATTAAAGCCCTCGTAGACCCCGTTACTGCGAATCCGCATCAGCAGGTCAGGGATGGCACTGACGATCGCCTCATTCGTCAACTGCGCCTGTTGCAGCGATTCCTCTGCCCGTCGCCGTTCGGTGATATCGATACCAACAACAACGATTGCATTTCCCTGCTGATATTTCTGGGCAGCCAGCAGATAGTAGCGCTCCTCGCCATTCTCGACAATCGGAATTTCTTGAGAGGTAGAATCTTCGGGGCTGTTCAGGAACTGATTGATGAAATTGATGTAGTCGGGATTATCCCCCACCACCCCAACCGGATTCCCCACGATCGCCTCCGCCGGAAGGCTCAGGCTCTGCGCCAGGTGAGAGTTGATGCCCAGATAAAATCCCTCAGCGGCGATCCAGGAAATGGGACCGGGTACCGCATCCAGCACAGCCTCCAGTTGCTCATTGGCTTTGGTCAGCTCATCCCTGGCCTGTTGCAATTCTGCATTGCGATTTTCCAGGGTCAGGAAGGAGTCTTTGAGCTGACTGGCCATTTGATTGAAGGACTGCGCCAGTTCCCCGACTTCATCGCTGCGTCGCACTTTAATCGGCTGCTGCCAGTGCCCTTTTGCCAGTTCTCCGGCGGCTTTGTTAAGTTGCAGAATGGGGCGCGTCACCCAGCGGACGGTTACAACTCCCACGCCGATAGCCAGCGCCAGGGAAAGCAGGTACAGGAGTGAGGTGAGGCGATTGTTGTCATCAATCCGCCCGGTGAAATCCGATTGCGGCACGACGACAGTGATCAGCCAGTCAATGCCGCGACCGTCCTGAAACGGCAGCACCTGACCCAACTGCCGCTGTCCGTTCAGGTCAAACTCAAACTGCTGCGCCTGGGTAATCATATTCAGGTTCTCGAAGCGATCGCCCAAATACTTCGCCGTACCGCGAATTAAAGGATTGCTGCTCTCGATCGCCGGGAGACTGCGAATGGTATTGCCACTGCCCTCAATCAGTTTTTCGGGCGTAGAAGTGGCGACCAGTTCCCCCGATCGCTTCATAATGAACGTTTCCCCCGTCCGACCAATCGCCAGGGATTGCAGAAACGTACTCATCTCCACAGGCAAAAGAAAATCTGTAGCGCAAACGCCAATCAGGGTGCCCCCAGACCGATCGAACACCGGAGTACTGGCGGTAATCGTGGGAAGTTGCGTATCAAAATCGAGATAGATTTCGCTCCAGGTCGCTTTCCCTTTTGCTTTGGCCGCTCTGTACCAGGGACGTACCCGCGCATCGTAGACCCTCTTCCCGGTGCGCAGAAGAGTGGTGCGATCGCCCACACTGTTCAGTCCAAAATAAGCGGCTTTGCGGTTGGTGTTGGCGTTGTACTCCACCAGTTGCAGTTCTCGCGTTTTTTCATCCCTCCCAACCCCCAGCAAGGAACCATCCCGTTCACTGCCGCAATAAATTAAGTTAGTGTTGGGAAAGATTTTCGCCTGCTCCCACAGTTGATGGAAACCCTGTGCTTCCTGAATTCTCAGGTCCCCTGTCAGCAGCGCACTACCATTGATGGGGTTAATCGAATGGGGAATTTCGACATAGGATTTGAGCTGCTGGTCAATTCGGGCGGTAATTTCATTTCGCAACTGCGACGACATATCTTTCACTGTCTCCTGGCTGTTGCGCTGGGACAGGTACCAGACCAGTCCGACCGCCCCTGCCAGTTGCAGCACAAAGGGAACAATCAAAACAGTCCGCAGAGATCGTTGCCTTAACAGATTTATCAAGGGAGTTACCAGACCTTTGTTCAGGTGGGAGTGTCGTGCAGGCGATCGCGAAAATATCGGGCGTACAAATTACAGATGGGAATTGCCTGATTACTCTGTAGACGGACTAAACCTAAGCTTTGCAGCTTGAATGCGTGAACCAGATTCAATTCAACGGGTTGGGACGAGTCCACCACTTTGCTAAAAGCCGTCGCCAGTTCTGGACTTTGCTGCAAGTTCCAGAGCTGCCGCTGCAAATGTTCGGCGTAGATACCCGTGGCGATCGCCTCCGGTTGCAGCAGTTGGTCAAATGTCGCATCCTGGTGCCACAGGTGATAGAGCGCAAGCTGGATCAGGTAGGGATAGCCCCCGACCAGTTCCATTAACTGCTGGACTTCCGCTTCACCCCAGTTCAGGCCATGCCGCTGAGCCAGCATTAGCACCTGCTCCGGTGAGAAAACTTTTAATTCAATCGGGAGGCCGACATTGAACGGGGATTGGTTGACGTTCAGTGGAATGTACACCTCGGTGGAATGGGCCACGACTAACCGCAGTTGCTTCCAGACATCGCGGTTCTTGGCTTCCTCATGCCATGCCCGCAGTAAGCCAAAGAATTCATCCGCCAGATCCGGATATTCAAACAGGCGATCCACGTCATCCAGCCCCAGCACCAGTGGACGGCCAATCTGCGGCAGTAGATACTGTTCGAAGTAAATCTTGCAGCTAATCTTGCTGCCAAACAGATCATCCCAGTAGTCTGCCAGCCGCTTGGGCACCTGCGCCCCCAGGCCGACGGTGGCGCAGAACCACTGGAGAAAATGGTCCAGGTCTTTAAAGATCGATTTCTCGGCCAACTGAAAACTCAAGGAAACCGTCTGACAGCCCTGCTGGGATGCCTGTTGCAGAATCCGACTCATCAGGGAGGATTTCCCCATGCGGCGGGGTGCTTTAATCCGAACCAACCCTCCCGGCTGCATAACGGCTTTGTAACCGTCTGCTTCCGTTGCCGTTCGGTCAATGTAAAACTCTGACCCCAGTGGTACCTGTCCTCCCGGCAGGTCAGGTTCCAGGTCGCTCTCACTTTCTTTTACCTCGGCAGCATCCGCTTCACCGGGCTGGGGGTCGGGGTGGTAATAATCCCCTGGTTCTAACGTCAGACCGAAAGACCGAAAGTACCCCTTAAGGGTTTGCTTATCAACACCCGATTCGCAGGCCAGCAGTTTCATTAGGGTATCAACCGCCAGTTGGGTGCGTTCGCTCAGCGCCTCCAGCGTATAACGAATGCCCCCGTTATCCCGAAATTCTGCCTCTGATTTGGCTTGCTGGGCTTTCGCAAAACCACTGGGCGTCAAAATCACGCCACGTCGGCGTCGCCGCTTAGGAGGGGAGGTGGGTGGGGCGATCGATTCGTTAGGGCAGGGGTACATGGGACAAACAGACTTACGGATGGTTCTATTACTAGAGAAAATGGTAGCGCCGTTGCTCTGATTGAACCACCGATGTTAAAGGTTCTTATGCAGAGAGAATTGCTGCTGCCTCCGGAGATAAGCAGGGAGGGGGCTG
Organism: uncultured bacterium; assembly: GCA_964630955.1. GTDB lineage: Bacteria > Cyanobacteriota > Cyanobacteriia > Elainellales > Elainellaceae > CAZVXA01. Next base: position 17,155 of record CAZVXA010000120.1, read on the forward strand.
CTTGCTTTACTGCGGAAAGGGCTGCGATCACCCCCTATAGGTCTTTCCAGCGATTGTCCCGGCAATCTCCTTAAGTTCTTGCTTAAAAGCCTAAACATCGGTGGTGCAACCCGGTCGAGAAAGGCACACTGTTGTCATCGAGGGAAACGAAACGGCTCCACCGCTCGCCTCCTTCCTGAAATCGCCCCTACTTTTAGGAGAACAACCATGAAAGCTTCTTATCGCGGCATTTCCTACGAGACCGAAACCTCCGCTATCGAAACCACTGAAACTCAACAAACTGGCATCTTCCTGGGCAATCGTTTCAAGCTGAAGCAGCACCAGGTTCAGCAACGTCAGGCAGCTCCCATGCACCTGAAGTATCGCGGCGTAGACTACAACCCGTAGTTTGGAAGGTAGCCCCCATGACTCGGTCTATCGATCGAGGTTCTGCCCCCGAAGACGTGCCCGGTGTGCAGCCCCCCCACCGAATCAATCGATTAAAGCAACGTTTTCATACCTCGGGCGATACCTGCGGCGGTCTGCCCCGCCCGCCGCAACCCCCCAAGCCCCAGTCGGATTACTCCTGATCTCACACTGATTGATGCAATCACTGAGCGGCGCTAATGCACCCCCACCGGGGATCGCGTTAGCGCTTTTTCTTTGCTCAAGGGGGAGCCTTAACTGAGATCTTGCACCTTGCTTAAAGAAAAACCAAAACCCTGATTCTGCCGCCGCTCTGCGGCGGCAGAATCAGGGTTTTGGTTTCTGGTACAAGATCTGATCTCACCAAGTGTGCAACTTTGTCTTGAAAACCAGGATTTCCTGTGGGGTGGGCATCTTGCCCGCCCAATTCTAGAAGGGCAGGATGCCCACTCCACAGGTAGTCAGCAAAACGCACACATTGGATCAGATAAAGAAAATTTAAACCTCTCCTGGGATTGAAACCATAACCGCAATAATTGGTTTTGCAGGATTTTCGGCGTTGCTTAATCCAGATATGATTTTTTGATTGTGTGGCGCGTGCCGCGCGCCACACAATCAAAAAATCATATTTCAAATCAGCAACACCAGATTTTCATACCGTTTTGACCGATTCCAGGATTGCTTATGCTGTATCGTTTCTTCTGTTTTCTGGGGGCTGCTGCGATCGCCACCGTTGCGCTGGTGCCCTTTTCCCTGGCCCAATCTTCCTCTCCCTCTCCATCCCCATCCCCTGCACCTGCTAATTCCTGGCTCGATCGCCCTGTGACCAACTGGAACCAACCCGGTGCAGCCATTCCCAGAGCCACCTCCACGGGAGATTCGGATAACCCCAACTGCGGTCGCACCGTGCGTCCCCCTTCTACCGCAAACGATCGCGCCCTGGTGAGTGCAGGCTGGAAGTTGGTGGGAGCGGTGCAGGTCTACAACGCAACCTCAGTGGTGACTGCAATGACAGGCTTTGACGGTATGTGTCGTCCACTGGGATACCAGGAGTTTGTCTTCTCAGGGAATACGTTTGCCGGAACGCTGTCCCCCAGACCGATGGATTCCCGTTCCGACGGTAGTTCGTCTCAGGTGTTTCTCACCAGCGAAACTAATCTTTTTGCAGAGTTCAATCGCTATAAGGACTCCGATGCACTGTGCTGTCCCTCCGGTGGCCAGAGTGTGAGCTATGAGGTGCGCCAGATGACGGGCAAACCTGTGGTGGTTCCGGTGCAGATCAGTCCCGTACAGTCAAATCGCTAAGCTCATCAGGAGTGGTGGGGGGGGGGGGGGGGCCCCCCCCCCACACAAAAGGGATATAGAGATAAAGATAAAAAAAAAAAAAACAAA
>CAZVXA010000120.1:18961-19141 GCA_964630955.1 uncultured bacterium
TGTTTCTCCCGCCCCCCCTCCCCACCCCCCCCCAACCCCCCCCCCCCCCCCCCCGGCCCCCCCCCCCCCCCCCCCCCACCACTCCTTCTTATCTGGACTTTTGACTACTTTCCCTGCAATGCCGCGAAACGCTCTCGTAAAAAGCGTTTCGCGGCATAATTGGTTTTAGCGCCGATTTTT
>CAZVXA010000121.1:0-19026 GCA_964630955.1 uncultured bacterium
CCGCCCTATCAGGACACTCCCACCTCGCGCCAGCAGGTGGTGAGAGCATTCATTTAAACTGAAACATCTTCGAGAGACACCACCCGGTTTCGCCCCTGAGCTTTTGCAGACAGCAGGTTGGTATCTGCACGACGCAGCAGATTTAGCCCATTACTGTCATCCTCCAACTGGAGTGTGGCGGCTCCGGCGCTGATGGTAATTGATAGGTTCAGCGAGTCGTTGATCACGAAAGGCTGGTCGGCGATCAGGCGGCATAGCCGGGTTCCGATTACTCTGGCCTCCTGCTGGTCAGTATCACTAAGGATGATCACAAACTCTTCTCCACCGTAGCGAAAGGGGGTGTCATAGAACCGCAGGTTATGCCGCAGTCGGGCAGACAATAGTTGCAGGGCGCGATCGCCCACCAGGTGGCCGTACCTATCATTAATCGTCTTGAAGTAATCCACGTCCAGCATCAGCAGGCTGAGAGGCATTTTGCGGCTGCGGGCATTGCTGATCTGACGCGGCAGCTCCCACTCCAGGGCGCGGCGGTTGTTGAGTTCGGTGAGGGGGTCGGAGAGGGCGATCGCCGACAGGATGTCGTTAGTCCGCATCAACTCCCGGTAATTCTGTACTCGCCGTAGTCCTACCCGAATCTGGGATGCCAGCAATCGGGTCTGGATCATCATCTGTTCTTGATCATCTGAATCGCTATCCTCCGACAACTGAGGCAACCAGACAAATGCATCAGCTCCAGACTCCAAGGCTTCCACATGGGCTTCTACCTCCCAGTGCTTTAATGGCTCCCGTGGTGGATGGCCCAAAACGATACAGTAAATCCAGGCTAACTGATGCTGAGCTTTGACCTGGTGGCACAGCTCCAGGCAACCGGGCTGGTCGGCCCGAACTATTAATAGATCAGGTTGCTGCGCTTGAATGAGTGAAACTGCCTCGCCAGGGTCAGCAGAAACTTCAAGCGTTAACCGTTCCAGATCACGGATGGGTTCCCGCAACTGTTCTAAGAATCCAGCCCCTCCAACAACTAAAATTGAAGCGTCCATTGAGTCTAGTCAATCGCCTACATCAGCGGTGCAAGGTGTTTCTCAAGGGGGCTAGCCGAGATTTGCCCATGAAACACAGGGAATTAGAACTAAGCTTCTATGTTGGAAGCAAAAGACGTCGATAGTGTGGGAGCGACACGACTGCTGAGTTTGGAGCAGAGCAGGAAATCAAGCGTATGAGGCTTCTGAGCTTTGAACCATCGTCTAAAGTAGGCTAAGGGTCACGAATAGATTAACCTGGAATATTTTTTACTAGAAGGGCGGATTAGCCGCCCTTCTAGTAAAAAATATTCGGTTTTATTTAATCCAATATCCTAAGCAACCTTAGAAGGGGTGATGCAGGGATAGAGAAACGGAGGTCAGCCACATAAAGTCACAGGCAACACCATGCTCAATCCCTGAAGAGATTTGCAAACCGATAGGTGACTTTAAAGCTTAAAGTGCAACTGGTCGGGTAACTTTGCTACATTAACTACGCAGAAAGAGCAAAAGATTTCGGACGCTTTGAAGCAGAGATCATCTACTGATGGTTCTCAATCGAGAGAAGGAGAGCCGTTCTACAATAGTGAACATTGGGGAAGTGAGGGGCTTTTCAAGCTGGGTCAAACCCTGCGGCATTATGGAGATATACACCCTTTACAAATCGATTATGGATAGGGAGTGGAGGTGAGTGCCCCCACGCAGGGATTCCACCCCTGCACCCCATTCAAATCTTCCAAAGGATGGCTATAGATGCTGTGAGGTAATGAACCTCTGCTCCTAAACCAGCTCCGAAATCTGGATTATATCCGATTGATTTACCCCTGTGTATACGCACTTTCACGCTTAATTCTTCCGAAGATTCTGCAGCAGCCCTATGCCTACTCCCTTTCCGACTGACGGCATTCTCAAAATGAGCGGCGCTCAAATTCGCCAGACGTTCCTGGACTTCTATGCCGCCAGGGGGCATCAACCTTTGCCCAGTGCCTCCCTGGTGCCTGAAGACCCCACGGTGCTGTTGACGATCGCCGGAATGTTGCCTTTCAAGCCCATTTTCCTGGGGCAGCGATCGCCCGAATTCCCCCGTGCTACCACTTCCCAGAAGTGCATTCGCACCAACGACATTGAGAACGTGGGGCGTACCGCCCGCCATCACACCTTCTTTGAAATGCTGGGGAACTTCAGCTTCGGAGACTACTTTAAAAAGGAAGCGATCGCCTGGGCATGGGAACTCTCCACCCAAGTCTTTCAGCTTCCGCCAGAGCGCCTGGTGGTTAGTGTGTTCCGCGAAGACGACGATGCTTTTGCCATCTGGCGCGACCAGATTGGGGTGCCTCCCCATCGGATTCAGCGGATGGATGAGAAAGATAACTTCTGGGCATCGGGGCCGACGGGTCCCTGTGGTCCCTGCTCGGAAATTTACTACGACTTTCATCCAGAGCGCGGCGAAGACAACATCGACCTGGAGGACGACACCCGGTTTATCGAGTTCTACAATCTGGTGTTCATGCAGTACAACCGGGATGCCGAGGGCAACCTGACCCCTCTGGCCAACCAGAACATCGACACCGGGTTGGGGCTGGAGCGGATGGCCCAGATCCTCCAGAAGGTGCCGAATAACTACGAGACCGATTTAATTTTCCCGATTGTGGAAACTGCAGCAAGGGTTGCAGCCATCCAATACGGGACTGCCAGCGATGCCCAAAAAGTTTCTCTAAAGGTGATTGGCGATCACGTCCGCGCCGTCGTCCACATGATCGCTGACGGCATCACGGCCTCTAACCTAGGGCGTGGTTATGTGCTGCGTCGTTTGATTCGGCGGGTGGTGCGCCACGGGCGACTGGTGGGGATTGAGAAACCCTTTATTACGGAAGTCGCAGAGACGGCGATCGCCCTCAGTGAAGCACCCTACCCCAACGTGCGGCAGCGTGAACAGTCAATCAAAGCCGAGTTGGCCCTGGAGGAATCCCGCTTTCTGGAGACTCTGGATCGGGGTGAGAAACTGCTGGCTGAAATTCTGGCTAAAGTGCCCGTTGGTGGGCAAATCTCAGGTCGAGATGCTTTTACGCTGTACGATACCTACGGTTTCCCACTGGAGCTGACCCAGGAGATTGCTGAGGAGCAGGGGCGTAACGTAGACGTGGTAGCGTTTGAAATAGCGCTGGAGGAACAGCGCGATCGCTCCCGTGAGGCACATCAAACGATCGACCTCACCGTCCAGGGATCGCTCGACCAACTGGCGGAGCATCTGCACGAAACCGAATTTCTGGGATACAAACAGGCTACCAGTCCGGCGGAGGTCAAACTGCTGCTGGTTGAAGGAAAGCCCACTGAGAAAATAGAAGCAGGGGACACCGTTCAGGTATTGCTGGATCAGACGCCTTTCTACGCGGAATCTGGTGGTCAGATTGGCGATCGCGGCTACCTATTGGGAGATTCAGTTGTTGTCCGGGTTGAGGATGTGAAGAAAGAAAGCGCGTTCTTTGTTCACTTTGGAAAGGTGGAGCGGGGATCGCTCCAGGTGGGCGATCGCGTCACCGCCCAGATTGACCTGGCCTGCCGTCGTCGTGCCCAGGCCAACCACACGGCCACCCACCTGCTCCAGGCTGCCCTCAAGAGTCTGATCGACGAAAACATTTTCCAGCAGGGTTCTCTGGTGGCGTTTGATCGCCTGCGCTTCGATATCAACTTTGCCCGTGCGTTGACCCAGGAGGAACTTGATCGCGTGGAGGACCAGGTAAATACCTGGATCGCCGAAGCACACACCGCTCAAATTGCGGTACTCCCCATTAGCGAAGCCAAGGCCAGAGGGGCGATCGCCATGTTCGGCGAGAAATACGGTGATGAGGTGCGCGTCATCGACTTCCCCGGTGTGTCGATGGAGCTATGCGGCGGCACCCATGTGAGTAACACGGCGGAGATTGGCGCGTTCAAGATCATCTCCGACACGGGAGTGGCTGCGGGGATTCGCCGGATTGAAGCGGTGGCTGGCCCTGCGGTGCTGGACTACCTGAAGGTGCGTGACCAGGTGGTGCGGGAGTTGGGCGATCGCTTCAAAGCCAAGCCGGAAGAACTCCCGGAGCGGATTATTACCCTGCAAAACGAGCTGAAGTCCACCCAGAAACAGCTTGAACAGGCTAAAGCAGAACTGGCCCTGGCCAAGTCCGACCAGCTTCTCAATCAAGTCGAAACCGCAGGCAGTTTCAAACTCCTGGTCGCAGAAATGCCCGGAGTTGATGCCGATTCCCTCAAAACTGCTGCCGAACGCCTGCTGCAAAAACTGGGCGAAGGCGCAGTTGTGCTGGGTTCTGCCCCTGAACTAGACAAGGTTTCGCTGATCGCGGCCTTCAGCCCTGCGGTGAACCAGAAAGGCTTACAGGCAGGGAAATTTATCGGGGCGATCGCCAAAATCTGTGGTGGCGGTGGGGGGGGGCGACCCAACCTGGCTCAGGCAGGTGGAAAGGATAGCAGCAAACTGCCCGAAGCCATGGAGGAAGCTCGCAAGCAACTCCAGGCAGGACTGCAATAGAACAGTGCCGCCCGCAATACGGGCGGCACTGTTCTAAGAGTCTATCCGAAAACCCAAATTCTGAAGGGTGCGACGCTATAGCGTCGCACCCTTCAGAATTTGGGTTTTCGGATAGGCACTAAGGGGATGACCGTTGAACGTCAACAGAGTTGGTATAGCGCCGTCTTCCTGCGTCGGGGTTCCACTCAGGCATTGGCTCAGTCCCTTCCTCCCGTATGCGTCCCAATCCTTCTCTGGAGTTTTGGGTACCCATGAGAATCGCATCGTAGGCGTCGTCTTGAGTGGAGTATCTCCAGGTGGTGCGAATGTTGCCACAGTTCTCCTGAGGCCAGTACCGTCCGTAGAAGGAACGACCGCTTTGTAGAATGTCGTAGCGCCAGCGGTTGCTGATAGAGCCGTTAGATACGCGACGTTCGCCTTCAGGGACTGCCCCACAGGCTCTCTGAGACTCAGATTGGCGCGTCAGATTGCGCTCGTCGTTCTCCAGAGCGGGCTGGATAGCAACCGCTGTGGGAGCCACTGCCTGGGCGCTGTTAAAGCGGGCGATCGCCGCATCCCAGTCCAGAGGACGGCGAAATTCGTAGGCCACTGGGGTAGTCGAACGTGGTGCGGTCGCTCCGGCGCACTGGGGTTGCTGATTCATGTTAATCACGGTTCTTTGTGCCCGATAATCGGCAAGCTGCTGACGCAGCGCAACCATCTGCTCACGATAGGCAGGGCTGACAGCATCGGAAGCAATCAGACGGTTGATGGCATTGATTGCCCGATTCCAATCGTTTAAGCACACCGAATTTTGAACGTTTTCGTGTAGCTGGGCGACACTTGGTGTGCCAGCAGTAGCGGATTCCCCCAATCCCATACCCGTCAGTAGAACCGTGATCAAAGCTGGAACAACCGTGCCCAGACTAGAAAATTGCTTCAGCAGCATGATGAGTTGAAGGGTGTTAATTTTAATACACCATGAATAGCCTACGGAGGTCTTCTCAACCTTCAGAAAATTCTCGGAAGCGAAAGCGTCAGCCGGAAGGCCAACTGTAATTCTTCTGAAATGGAATCTGTTGACTAAATTGCGTCGATTTTACTGAAATGCAGATGCCGTCTGCATTTCAGGAAAATCGGCGCAAAAAATTAAGTCTGCCACAAAACAAATTAGAAGGCAGCGGTTTGTTATTGCTGGAATGCCCGCATCGCGGGCATTCCAGCAATAACAAACCGCCTCTCCAATCGACGGAGTCAGTGTGAAAAGTTGTTGTCCTGCGAGTTTTGGTACAGAATTACTGGTGAGGGATTGACAGGAGCAGGTTGAGTGGAACAGGTCAACAGTCCGATTGCGCGACGGCTGTCGGGGGCGGAATTGACCGAGCAAGTTCTGGAAATGGCGAAGACGGGAGTCTACCGGGAGTCTGTGTTTGAGGCGTTACGCCCGGTGGCTACCAAACGTCAGATTCGAGAGGCGATCGCTCGTGCCAAGCAGTTTGGCCTGCATTCTGTTGCCAGTCTGCGCGATGAGACACTCGGAACCTATTACCAGCTTGACCTGGTGAAATATCGTTTGTTGCAGTCCAAAATTCACCTCCCGGCGGCCCAACTGGAACCGGGGGAATTGATCCGGCAGTATGAGCTGATGACGCGCCGGATGAGTCTGGTGTTGGGGATTGCGCAGGGAGTGGCGATCGCCCTGTTGATTACTGGCATTGGCTGTGTTTTTGCCGGACAGGCCCAACTTAGCTTTGGCCTTCTGAGCAGTGCGACGGGTGTCGGTGTGGTCTGGGGAATGCAGCGATTAACCTTTATTAAGGGCAATCACGAAAAGTGAAGAAACAAGGAGTTTCTGAACGGGACAGGTTCAAATTCGCTATTCTGATCAGCATCAGCATAAAAGCCGCTGGTCATTCCCCTGAACTTCAGTGCTTTAACCCCTGATACTCAGGAATTTATAAAGACCAGTTTTTCAATTCCCCTATAAATGTCGTCAGCCATCTTTTTTTAAATCGGCTGACCTTTGGTCGAGAGATAACAGAAGAAGCCCAGGCTGGTTTTTCAGTCTGGGCTGGTTTTTTGATGACCTCAAAAAAGGGGGGGGTGGGGGGGGGGGGGGGGGGCGCCCCCCCCCCCCCCCACCCCCCCCTTTTTTTGAGATCAGTTTTTAGAAGCCGCGATCGCCCCGGCCACCGCTTCTGGAGAAGTCGCTGCGAGCACCACCGCCACCGCCCCAGCTTCCCGAAGGTCGCTTTTCTTCACGGGGACGGGCCTTGTTGACTTTCAGTTCGCGTCCCATCCATTCAGCACCGTCGAGGGCGTCAATTGCCGCCTGCTCTTCGTTATCCGAGGACATTTCGACGAAACCAAAGCCGCGCATCCGACCAGTTTCGCGATCCATTGGAAGCTGAACCCGCTTTACAGTGCCGTACTCGGCGAAAACGGTTTCCAGATCTTCCTGCGTAACCTTATAGGAGAGGTTACCTACGTAAATCGACATGGAGCAACTCCGAATTGAAATGTTGAAGAGGTCGGAATTCGGAGCAATGCCTGTCAAACAAACTAACAAACTTGTCAACCGAATCTAAACTCAAATTCAGTCTAACATAGCTTTTTTGGGCGAGAATGGTAGATCGAGCATAGAGATTTATGGGGGTAGAAGGGTCGTTCAGGGTAATTATCCAAATTATTCTGGACTGCCTCACTGAGTTATGTTTCAAACCACCCGCCGCCGTCTTGCCCTCTGGTATACCACCGTTACCGCTGTGCTGCTCCTATTCTTTGCCAGTGGCTTCTATCTCTACGTCCGTACAACGCTGATTGAGCGGATTGACGACACGCTGAATCATGTGGTGGAAGTGGTGGTGCGATCGCTCGTCATCGAGTCTCCTCCCGGCGTACCGCAGCGGGTCAATGTAGAAGCCAGTTTCCGGGACAATGCCGATTCAGTGGAAGATGACCACATTGACCTGGAGTGGTTCAGCCCCACGGGGGACTTGCTCTGGTCTACCTTCTCTGCTCCGCTGGCGATTCCCCTCCACGTCAACTCCAAAGGTGAAACGGTGGAAGTCGAGATTCGGGAAGCGGAGGAAAATGGGCCGTTTGCGCTACATCCGGTGCCCTTTGTGCTGCGGCAGGTGACGCAGCGGGTGGAGGTGGGGCGTCAGGTGGTGGGCTACCTGCGGGTCAGTCATCCCTGGTTTGAAGTGACCAAACCCACTCGTCAATTAATTCGAGACTTAAGCCTGGGAACGACTCTAGTGGTGGCGCTGGTGGCCGCAATCGGTTGGCTGCTATCGGGTTTGGCCATCGCCCCGGTGCGCGACTCCTACCAGCGGCTCAAGCAATTCACCGCCGATGCCTCCCATGAACTAAGAAATCCGATTGCAGTCATTCAAACCAATGTCCAGGTTGCCCTGTCAGATCCTGACCCCGACCCGGTTGAACAGCAGGAGCAATTGAAGGTTGTCGAACGGCTGACGCGTCGCCTGGGACGCCTGGTAGACGATCTGCTGTTTCTGGCACGGCAGGACAGCGGCATGATTCAGATGAAGAGCGATCGCCTCCCGCTGGATAACCTGCTGGAGCAGGTGGTAGAAGAACAGATGGCGATTGCCACTGAAAAGAAAGTCACACTAACGCTCACACCTGACACACCGTCTGATGGATGGATCATTCAGGGCGATCACGATCAGCTGATTCGTCTGTTTACCAACTTAATCAGCAACGCAGTGCAGTATACTCCGGCGGATGGAAACGTAGATATTCTCGTTCAACGGGCGAAGCCAAACGGGTCATCTATCCAGGTACAGATTAAAGACACGGGGTTTGGAATTCCTGAAACAGCCCTGCCCTACCTGTTTGACCGATTCTACCGGGTTGACCCGGCTCGCTCTCATGGCAAAGCGGGTACAGGCTCAGGGTTGGGGTTGGCGATCGCCAAGGTGATCACCGAGAACCATCAGGGCCACATTCATGTTGATAGCACGCCAGGGAAGGGAACCGTATTTACGGTGGTGCTGCCTGCGGTTGGAGCCGGATTGAATCGGGTGGAAGTATGACGAAACAACGCCTCGATGCGCTTCTGGTGGAACGACAGCTCTGTGATTCTCGACAGCAGGCCCAGCGCTTAATTCGGGCGGGGGAGGTGCGGGTGAATCGACAGATAGTGGATAAGCCGGGGACAGAAGTTGACATCGCGGCAGAAATTGAGGTGAAGGCGCGATCGCCCTACGTCTCCAGAGGCGGGGAGAAACTGGCAAAGGCGCTGGCAGAATTTCAAATTCCCATTGCAGGTCGGATTTGTCTGGATGGGGGAATTTCCACCGGGGGATTTACGGACTGTCTGCTGCAAGTGGGGGCAGCGAAAGTTTACGGCATTGATGTGGGCTATGGGCAGGTAGCCTGGAGCCTGCGCCAGGATGAGCGCGTTGTGCTGCGGGAGCGCACCAATTTGAGACACCTGACGCCGGAGGAATTGTACGGCGAAAACGACCTCCGTCCTGACCTGGGCGTGGCAGATGTGTCATTTATTTCGTTGACTAAAATATTACCTGCACTGTGGTCACTCTTAGCGCCCCCTCGTGAAGTGGTGTTGCTGGTGAAACCGCAGTTTGAGGTGGGTAAGGAGAAGGTGGGCAAGAAAGGGGTGGTGCGGGATGCGAAGGATCAGGCAGAGGCGATCGCCCATGTTCTGGAGACTGCTCAAATCCTGGGCTGGGGATATAGTGGTCTGATCTGGTCCCCGCTGTTGGGACCGGCGGGGAACGTTGAGTACCTGCTCTGGCTGAGGACGACAGAGACGGGAGACGTACCAGATTTTTCTGCCCTTTACCAACTTACGGAGACAGCCAAAAAGAGGCTGACGGATTCGAAGGAATAATCCATTAGCAATAGTCTACAGGGTGCCGAACTCTGGTAAATTTACCGGAGTATCGGCATAGAAGTGAGCATCATGAGAGTCCTAGTCATTGGTGGCGATGGTTACTGCGGGTGGGCAACAGCGCTGCACCTGTCAAATCGGGGATACGAAGTTGGCATCCTGGACAGCCTCATCCGGCGGCACTGGGACAACGAACTTTGCATTGAAACGCTGACCCCGATCGTCCCCATCCAGACCCGACTCCAGCGTTGGAAAGACCTGACGGGCAAAACGATTGATCTGTTTGTTGGCGACCTGTGCAACCACGCTTTCCTGGAAAAAGCGATGCTCCAGTTCCGCCCCGATGCTGTCGTGCATTTTGGGGAACAGCGATCGGCTCCATTCTCCATGATCGACCGGGAACACGCTGTTCTGACCCAGGTGAACAACGTCGTGGGCACCCTCAACCTGCTCTACGTGATGAAGGAGCACTTCCCCGACTGCCATCTGGTGAAGCTGGGCACGATGGGCGAATACGGTACACCCAACATCGACATCGAAGAGGGCTACATCACGATCGAACATAACGGTCGCAAAGACACCCTCCCCTATCCCAAACAACCCGGCTCCTATTACCACCTGAGCAAGGTTCACGACTCTCACAACATCCACTTTGCCTGCCGCATCTGGGGGCTGCGGGCGACTGACCTGAACCAGGGTGTGGTCTACGGTGTGCTGACCGAAGAAACAGGCATGGATGACCTGCTGATCAACCGTTTGGACTACGATGGCGTGTTTGGTACGGCATTGAACCGCTTCTGTATCCAGGCGGCGATTGGGCACCCCCTGACGGTCTACGGCAAGGGCGGTCAGACCCGCGGTTTCCTGGACATCCGGGATACTGTGCGCTGTGTTGAGATTGCCGTGAACAATCCAGCGGCTCCGGGTGAGTTTCGCGTTTTCAACCAGTTCACCGAACTCTTCAGTGTTGGCGATCTGGCGGTGATGGTGCAAAAAGCGGGGGCTTCTCTCGGCCTAAAGGTCGAGATCAATCATCTGGAAAATCCCCGCGTTGAGAAAGAGGAACACTACTTCAACGCGAAGAACACCAAACTGCTTGATCTTGGTTTGCAGCCCCACTTACTGTCTGACTCGCTGCTCGACTCGCTGTTGAACTTCTCGGTCAAGTACAAGCATCGGGTAGATGAGAAGGAGATTCTGCCCAGGGTGAAGTGGAAAGGTTAGTGGATGAGCGGGGACGGGGCAGGTTTGTCTCGTCCCCGCCTGTTGAAGATCGGTATTTACAAACGGTGTAGGATACCCCGTCGTCAGCAGGCTGCCATTCGATAGATGCTGAACCTTTAGAGGGTGTTTGAGAAGTACATTGGCAAGTAACAAATAAAACGATCCCCCTAAATCCCCCTTACACCCCCTGCCCCCTTGAGGGGGAATTAAGGGGGACTTTGAAGCCAGTTTCCCCCCTTTTTAAGGGGGGTAAGGGGGGATCTCCCAGTGTTAAACGCAACAGACATTACCTTTTCAAACATCCTCTTAAACCTTCTGCCTTTCTCTTCCTGCAAAAACTTTATGCGTATCGCCCTATTTACCGAAACCTTTTTACCCAAAGTTGACGGAATCGTGACCCGGCTGAGCCACACTGTTGATCATCTCCAGCGGATGGGGGATCAGGTGCTGGTGTTTTCGCCAGAAGGAGGGCTGACAGAATACAAAGGCGCGAGGATTAACGGCGTACCAGGGTTTCCGCTGCCGCTCTATCCAGAACTGAAGCTGGCGCTGCCCCGGCCCTCAATTCGCAAAGAACTGGAGCTGTTTAGGCCGGATCTGATCCACATCGTCAACCCGGCTGTATTGGGTGTTGGTGGCCTCTACTATGCGAAATCTCTGGGAATCCCCCTGGTGGCCTCGTACCACACTCACCTGCCCAAATACCTGGAGCACTATGGTCTGGGGATGCTGGAGGGCCTGCTGTGGGAACTGCTGAAAATGATGCACAACCAGGCAGTGCTGAATCTGGTCACCTCCACAGCAATGCAGGATGCCTTGACTTCCCACGGCATCGAACGGGTAGATGTGTGGCAGAAGGGGGTAGACACGGAGCTGTTTGATCCAGGGTTGGCCAGTACAGAAGTGAGATCGCACCTGACCCAGGGTAATCCCGACTCACCGCTACTGCTGTATGTGGGTCGCCTTTCTGCGGAGAAGGAGATCGACCGGATTAAACCGATTCTGGAAGCCATCCCCAATGCACGACTGGCGCTGGTGGGTGATGGTCCCTACCGGGCGGACTTAGAGCGAATCTTCGCGGACACTCCCACTTTCTTTGCCGGATACCGCACCGGAAAGGACCTGGCCGCAGCCTTTGCCTCCGCTGACGCCTTTGTTTTTCCCTCCCGTACCGAGACGCTGGGTTTAGTGTTGCTGGAGGCAATGGCGGCAGGGTGCCCGGTGATCGCCGCCAATGCCGGTGGGATTCCCGATATTGTTACAGATGGGGTCAACGGCTATCTGTTCGATCCGGCAGATGAGAATGGGGCGATCGCAGCCACTCAGCGGTTGCTCTCCCGTCCTGAAGAGCGCGAAACGCTGCGGCGCAACGCCCGCCAGGAGGCCGAGAGGTGGGGCTGGGCCGCAGCCACCCGGCAGCTTCAAGGGTTCTATCAGAATGTGCTGTACGGTCAATCACTGCCTTCTGCGGCGTAATGGGAATCAAGATTTGTTCGCCAGAGGCGCAGAGGACACAAAACTGTTCTCTGCGTCCTCCGCGCCTCTGCGGTGAACTTTGAAGCGCGGTTTGAATTGGGTTGTTCTACTCCGAAACGGGCTGTTTGGGCCAGGTGAACCTGGTTCCTGGTTTTTAACACGGCGGCAGTTCTGGCCAGAATCCGGTTCACCTGGGACAGTTCCCTGGCACGCTCTTGCAGGGAAAGCTCTGCCTGCTTGCGATCGCTCACGTCTCTCAACAGCCCCACCATGCGAACCACTTGACCCGATACCATGCGAACTGCTTGACCCGATGCGTCATAGTGAAACTGCCCAGTACTTTCAATCCAGCGAATCTCCCCCTGGGGCAGTATAACTCGATACTCAGCAGAGAATTGCTGGCGCTCCTCTCTCGCAGTTTGAATGGCTGCCTCGATCCAGGGTAAATCGACTGGATGCACGCGACAGGCCCAGTCCTCGTAAGTGTGTTCTGCTGTGCCAGGAGCATAGCCCAAAAGCATTTCCTGATAAGTGTTCCAGATAATGAGGTTGGATGAAATGTCCCAATCCCACATCCCCAATTTGGCCGCTTCAAGGGCCAGTATCAGACGTTCAATCGTTGTTTGCATTTCTGAAATCCTTTGCTGACCCTCTGCCATTTCGGTATTGGGAGGGTGCCACTTCCTCAGACAATCAAAACACGTGCCAAATAAAAAGCCCAGCAGGAACACAAGTGCTCCCACTGAGCAGGTTTCGACCGGTGATGGAAGCTGTACGGCGAACTAGGTTCGCTGTACCTCGTAGATTAAGTCATTCGATATGGAGCCGCCTCTACCCATTGGCTGATTTCTTTTTTGGGTGTTTTTATAGCAACCTCAGTTAAGCAGTTAGGCGCGATTCACCTTGAAACCCTAAAAGCTGTTCCGCCCTGAGCGAAGTCGCAGGGCGAAACAGCTTTTGGGGTTTCGACTTTTTCCACGCCCACTTACTTGGCGGAGTACAGGTTTTTAAGCGAGTTGTGGTTGCCTGGACTTTTGACTAAATCGTGCCAATTTTTTCTGAAACACTGCCACAGTCAGCGTTCCAGAAAAAATCGGTGCCAAAATCAAGTTCGCCGCGAAACGCTCTCTAAGAGAGCGTTTCGCGGCATCGCAGAGAAAATAGTCAGACCTCCAAAGTTGCACGACTTTCTCACAAAAACCTGTGGTTTTTCCAGGCGCGAAGTACGATATCAAACTATCGGACTGATCGTGGAAAAATTTTTCTTGCTTGGCTTGAAAAGCCTATCTCCTGAGGAAGACGTAATATTATTCGAAATCATCCATAATTTAGACTAGATTCCATAACTCTGGGGGTTCGTGCTTTTATTCGTAGAGCAGTCATTTTATTGAGCAGTATTCTCATTAATGATGGGCATCATTCAACCAGATGAGCGATCGCCCTTAAGTTTTTTCCTTTCAGGACTGGTTGCGAAGGAGGGGATGCGACTGAAATGAGAACTCCCTCTGGGAAAATACATTCCTCCAGAAGAACAAATCTTACAGACAATTTTTCTAGTGAAACCTATGGATGGAATTAACGTTGCTCTAATTGAAGACCATGACCTGACGCGGGTGGGACTGCGGACAACTTTGCAGCAGCAGCGCGGCATCAACGTTGTGGGTGAAGCTCCCAACGCAACACAGGGTTTGAGACTGCTGGAATCGGCCCGCCCCGATGTGGCGCTAGTGGATATCGGTTTGCCCGATATGGACGGCATTGAGTTAACTCGTCGTTTCCGGCAGACACAGATAGCCAACGAGGATTCGAAAACTCGTATTTTGATCCTGACGATGCACGACAGCGAGGATTCGGTACTGGCTGCTTTTGCTGCGGGTGCAGATTCCTACTGCATGAAAGACATCAGCACCGATCGCCTGATGGAAGCCCTGAATGCAACTTATCGAGGGAACTCCTGGATTGATCCAGCGATCGCCAATATCGTGCTGCGCCGTGTCCGGGCAAGTGCTCCCGGTTCAGGAGATGCTGCTGAAGCAAAAACAATCGCGATTAATGCGATTGAGCCAGAGTACGAAAAGCTCCTGGAAAATTCACCCCTGACTGAACGTGAACTGGAGGTATTGGAGCTGATCGTGGCAGGGTACAGCAATGATGCGATCGCCAAGAAGCTGTATATCACCACAGGCACCGTCAAAACCCACGTTCGCAATATCTTGAACAAGCTCAGTGCGGATGACCGCACCCAGGCTGCGGTTCGCGCCCTGAGAGCGGGTTTAATCGTTTAATCAAACGCTCATTGTGTTTTGCAATTGCCCACACGGCGTGAATGCTACCGGGCAACCAGTCGAGCAGCGTCAGCAAAATGTTGATCATCAATGTGGGGCCAACGCCGTAGGTGAGAAAGACGCCAACGGGAGGAACAAAAATTTCCAGCAGTAATTGAACGAGTTTCATAAGCGCGTTTTGAATGATAGTACTGTCTCTCATTGTTCGCAAGCACTTCTGGAACAGGCTCTACCTGGGGCGATACGGCGGATCAAAATAGTTACTTCATTCCTGCGATAGATGGCTGAACGTCTTTTCTGTTGATAAATTAAACACAGTTTGATAGAGGCTCAGTTAATGCTGGGAGAATAACAATGAGTGCTGAAGATAGAATTAAAGCAACTGCAAAAAATGTAGAAGGAAAAGTTCAGGAAGGGGTGGGCGATGTTACTGGCGACCCTGAAACCAAGGCAAAGGGGAAGGCGAAACAGGCAGAAGCAGAAACCCGCCACGCTGCAGAAGATGTCAAAGATAATGTGAAGCGGGCAATCGACTAGTAGTCCACCAAAGAAACTTTGCCTGGTTGGAGTGGCGCGCTTCGTGTGACACTCCAACCAGGGAACCAGGCAAAGTTCGCTTGGCGAACTGTTAGTTTGCTTCTGGCAAAGAGGGTCAAAAGAAAAGCTTTAATTCCTCTTTGAAGTTTGCTTTCTGTCAGTCCAGGTCATATAAAAGTTGCTCCTCTGGGTGTTGGGGTTCAGACAATCTAAGTTGTCTGAACCCTTTACTGTTCAATCGTCTCGCACTGTTGCAGTAGCCTTTCCAGTTCTGCCGTCAGCGCCAGCAGTTCCCCCCAGGAGGAGCCACTGACCAAATTCTGTGCATGGGCCAGTCGGTTTCGAAGCTGTTCAGCCTGTTTCAGAAGGCGATCGCCCCCCCGCTTTGACTTCAGCCCCAGTTGGCGAAACAGTTCAGGATGGTGCAATACCAGGTCGCGTTTGTCGCAGAACTGGAGGTAGTCCAGCAGATCGGTAGCTTCATTGCGATCGCGGCTCTCCTGCCAGAGCCGTTGGGCTGTCTGGACGCGATCGGCTTTGAGGGTAGATTGCCAGGTGTTCTGGGCGTAGTAGCGGCGGATCAGGCGCAGCAAATTCATCTCCAGTAGGGTAACCAGACCAAACAGGAGCATTCTCACAGGAGCTTTTTGCAGGTCTCCGTAAGTAACAATTCCGCTGACACGATTTCCCTCCAGCACAAACAGGCGGGGGGTGTGCTGCATTAGTGGCAGGAGCTGCATCAGCGGCGTGGAGATGGCAATCAGCTCGGCTGGGTGAAACACCTGTTGACAGTCACCGCATTGATCTGCGGTGAACCGGGTGAGGTGCGATCGCTCCACATAGCCACTCACAACACCATTGCTCTCCACGCCAACGGCATCAAAGTCACAGGTCTGCATCCAGGCCAGGACTTCTAATGCCGATTGACTGGCTGGAACCGCCTTCAGCGGTTCTGCAATATGGGCGATAGTAATATTGTCCTCAAACAGGTTGCGGAGATCCTGGGCGCGGGACTTGAGCTGTTTCATGCGTGCTGAAGCCAGGGTGAATTAGAAGAAAATCTTACGAAACGGAATTTCGCTCGAAATCACAGGCAAGATCATACTGTTCAAATGGAGTCAGCTCATATAAAGACTCTAACGAAAACTTTTTTCTAAATACTTGATGTGAAGCGCCCGATTCCTTTTAGGATTCTGGCGCTTTGCTTTGTTTACTTTGAATAAAGTAAAACCCAGTCTGAGCAGTGTCGTGGCGCATTGCGCCGCGACACTGCTCAGACTGGGTTTTCAAGCAGCCATCATATTTACTGGAGTTTTGACTATTTTGCCTGCGATGCCGCGAAACGCTCTCTTAGAGAGCCTTTTGCAGCATATTTAGTTTAAACGCCGATTTTTCCTGAAAAGCTGACGCCGTCAGCTTTTCAGGAAAAATCGGCGCAATTTAGTCAAAAGTCCAGATATTTAGAAGCAATTGCTATCCTGGAGCAGGATACATCCCCTGTTGTTGTAACGAGAGCGTATGTTGAGTTTTATCAGAAAAAATGGACTGCGTGTGGTGAGTGTGCTGGCCGGAGCAGGGATGCTGTTCTGGGGAAGCGAGGCGATCGCCGCCAATCAGGTTGTCCTGAAATATCGAGTGTTGCGAAGCGCCGTTTCGGTGGAAGAATTGTCTGCACTGGCAGAAACGGGTCAGGTTTCGCCGACATTAGCAATTTACCTGCGACAGGCAAGGCAGGACCCTAACGAGATTCGAGAACTCCTGAATCGAGAAGCTTCAGTCAACGGTGTCCTGCTGGATCAGTTGTTGAATAATCCCCTGGGAGACGTTGCCCTTGATCGGGTCAGTGAGATTGTTTACACCCCATCGCGCCGTGCAGACCGTCAGGCGCTTCGCTCAGCGCTAGTGTTGTCTGCCAATAACGACAACCGCCTCAGCGTCATCGAGGTGATTCGCAACTACCCCACCTCAGAGGTTTATGTAGACACTGAACGGTTGGGGGAAGCTGCCAATCAGATTGTTTCCCTCCAGCGCCAGGTTAGTCGCCTGGGAGGTTTGCTGGAGCAGATCCGGCGAATTCCGGAGTTGTGATCGTCTAGTTGAGGAGGTATAGCCTCCAGTGGGAATTACTGGCGGGAGGCCAGTAACGAAGATTCAATTAAACAGAAAAGAAGGGGCCACAGCCCCTTCTTTTCTGTTTAAGTAGATAGGCATGATTAAGCTTGAAACCCCAAAAGCTGTTCCGCCCGCGCAGCGGGCGGAACAGCTTTTGGGGTTTCGACTTTTTCCACGCCCACTTACTTAATTGAAGAATTCTTAATAGGCCAGAGTTTCCAGGGTTTCGCGCAGGTAGCGCCGAACCTGTTGTTCCAGATTGAGGGTTGACTCGGTTGTCCGTTCCAATTGCCACCGTTGAAATCCGGAGCTGGCAGAAATTGCTGCCTTTAAGCTATCCCAAATCGCCTTATCGTCGGGGAGCTGGTGCTGAGGAGTAGATGAAAAAGCCATAGAACCTCAAGAAGGTACAACAAAAACAAGTCAGGAATCGAGCTTCATTATTCTCTACAATAGCGCACACAAAATTTTATAATGTAGCGTGCGACACGATTGCTCTCAGGTGGCGATCGCCCAGTATGCCCCAATCTAGGTCATAGACAGGGAAAATCTAACTCTGATTTGTGCTTCTCTACAAGGTGTCACCCTTCTTCACTGCCTGTTACGTTCTGATGCTCATCCTGTATCTCATCACTTTCAGGCGAAAGGCCAGCGTCGAGTTCACTGAACACGCTTGCGAGTTCTGGTTGTGCAGACATATCCTCAGCGTGAGTCTCAACATTCTCCTGGGAATCGTCGTCTGGTTCAGGTGAAACGATGGTTTCGAGGAAAGGGTCTTCTAAACTGCTCTCGACGGAGGCGAAGAGGGCATCCTGGATCGCAGGGGATGGTGTCTCCTCTTCGTCAGGGGGGGAAGCGTGGATCTCATCAGGAAGGGGCATTTTCTCGGACATTGCCTCAGATATTTCTTCGGAGGACGGCTCAAGGACTTGTGGGGGCGTGGTCAAAGGCTCGGTGAGGTCAGGAGTCACCTCCTCGTCCCAGGGCGAGGAGTCAAGAGCAATGTCTGGAGCCACCGATGAATCGGAAACAAAAGCTGTGGCTTTCTCGCCGGGTGACTCGGTTTCGGTTCTGAGGTCTGGACTGATTTTTTGCGCCGCACGCCTGGGGCGAACTGCAGCTTTTTCCTCGTAGGTGAGGGGCGGCACAATACTGCGAACTCGAATGCCGATGAGGGTAAAGTCTCTGGCGATCGCTCCTGCCTCACAGGGAAGCGTAGCGGCGAACTGTGGTTCACTCGTCAGCAGCACTCGCACGACGCTGGCGGGCACCTGTAAAAACAGGTTGGCGAATAGAAAGGAACCTGATGCGATGAATAATCCCAACAAACGCGACTGGGGCAATCCGGGAACCGCCACTAGTGGGGCAATCCGATAGATTTGCCAGAGCACAAGGGCCATGATGACTGCTGTGGCGATCGCCATCACTCGGCCACTCTCGGCTTTGAACAGGCGTAAAATTCGCCGCTGGGATTCGGTGAGATGATCGGGTTTGAGCGCCAGCGCCACCAGGCTAAAGATGCAGAACGGCTTTTCCCACTGCATCCATAGGATGGGAGCAATACCAGCAATGCCAACCAGCAGCCACTCCAGCCCGGTTGGCAAAAACGGGTCACCCATCCCCAGGCCGAGTACACAAAGTTCCAGGAAGATAGGCAGCGCGGCCACACCTGCCAGGTGAATCCAGAGGTAGGGGTCAAACCGGAAAGAGGGCATATTTGTCACCAGGACTACCAATGTCATCCTACAGCGCTTTTCAAGCGCTGTAGGTACAGATTTTTTGTTGAGAGCCGTGCAGAGCGCGGCTCTCAACAAAAAATCTGGTTCTAAGTAAGTGGGCGTGGGAAAAGTCGAAACCCCAAAAGCTGTTCCGACCGCAGCTCGGTCAGAACAGCTTTTGGGGTTTCAAGCTGAATCGTGCCTACCTGCTTAGGATCGCGAATTAAATAAAACCGAATTGTTTTTGAGAGAGGCGCGGCGAAGC
>CAZVXA010000122.1:0-19026 GCA_964630955.1 uncultured bacterium
TCACCCAACTACGGGCTAGATGGGCACGCTTCGCTTTGCCCATCCTACGAATAAACGTTCTATACTCAACAATCTTCTCCAATGATCTTCTTTTTGTCATGAATGTTTTCCTGAAAAGGGGGAGTGAATTGCACCTTTGTTTAGATCTCATTCATAGAATCTATTACCTCGGCGACTTTAGAGAATGCGAAAATGAACCGACCCCGCGTAGGATGGGCAAAGCGAAGCGTGCCCATCACCCAACTACGGGCTAGATGGGCACGCTTCGCTTTGCCCATCCTACGAATAAAGAGTCTTTGTGCAATGCACCCTATTTGATCACCGAGGTAATAGTGCAGCAAAACAAAAGTTTTGCAAGGGGTGAAGGGGTGGAACCCCTTCTTGGGGGCGAAGCCCCCAAACCCCCATGTTGCAGAACTTATTGTTCACAACACTAGTCCCCTTCTTTTTCCTTGGGATACACAAACCTATCCCGTCGAGAACCCCGCCACAAATACTCTGTCACCTGCTTTCCCAACTCGTGCTCCTCAGCAGGATTGTCCGGTAAGGGAAAATGGAGTGCCTGATACAGCTTCATCCGGTGCAGGTCAAAAGCAGACTCCAGCAAATCACCATAGGTGGCGGCAGCATCTAACATCCACCGATGGGCAAATAGAGCCACCAGGAGCGCGATCGGAACTGCCCACCAGGCCCAAAACGTCCAGAATAAAAACAACCACCCCCATAACCAAACCCGCGCAGCCGTGTTTAAGTCAGCCCGCGCCTCCTGGAGTTCCTTTTTGACGGTTTCCGGTAAAACCAACCACAGACGTGACCAGCAGATAATGGCATCCAACCCATACTTGTCGCTTGGCTGGCTCTCTGCAGCCCTCAACAAATTGCCCAGCGTCGTTGGCATCAGACGTTCTGGTTGAGCAGGCATTTGCCGGAGTTGCCATTCGATCGCTACAAACTGGTCTAATTCCTTTGCCGTAAGCTGTCCCGCGTTGCGCTTATCTGATAATTCATGCCAGTCCTTGTCCAGGTGCTTCCACTTAGCTCGGTGGCGGTTCACCAACCGATCCTTCAAGGGAGCCATCCATCCCGGCCAATAGCCCTCAAAGAAGCGGAGAACTGCCAGGTCAAACCGCTGAATGGCAAAAGCCGATGCGGCCACCAGTAACAGGCTCCCGACCAGCACTGCAATCTGTAACGGCTCCCCCAGGTTGGTCAACCACTGTTGCAATTGATTCCACTCAAACTTCTGAATCCAGGCGATTAATCCACCGAACCAGAAGACGAAAGCAGGGGTGAGTAAACTGGCTGCCCATTGCTCTGCTAATTTACCGCCCAAGCCTTCCAGGAATTTTGTTGGCATTTTGATGGCTACCCTTCAAGTGTCAACTCACCATGCGTTGGGCAGGACGGAACCGGAATCCCCACCGATCGCTGAAACCAGCTATAGTCTCCTTCAGGACAGACATACTTTGGTGCAGAAACAGCGTCAGGTCTACCAATCGGTGAAGGACCTTTTGCATCCGGCTCGGAACTGAGAAATTCTGCTATCCAGCTGTAAGTTGCGGAATGGCTTTTCAAAATCTCCAAAATTTGCGGGTCAATCGGCTGTCCGGCCTTAGCCTGACCAAGCAACTCAGCTAATTGCTGGTCAACCGCTCCAGCCTCTGCGCCTAACAGATTTGGCAAAAAGAAACGGATAGTTCGAGCACCTTCCAGAACATCTTCTGGTGTAAATTGCGCCATGCTAAACCTCTCGGCGTCAAATAATGCCTCCGATAACAGAGTATCCTACTACAGCCCTAGTGAAAACCGCTGTAAGGCGAAAGCCAAGAATGCGAGGGGAGCCGTTGGTGGAAGCGAAGATGTCATTGATGACGCTTTGCTGTTACCAAACGGAAGCAATCCTGCGCGATCGCCCAATCCTCCTGGGTGTGTACCACCAGCACGCTCACCGTTGAATCGGCGGTCGCAATATCGGCATCCACCGGACGATTCTGATTCTTTGTCTCATCCAGCTTCAATCCCAGAAACTGAAACGCTTCACAGGCGCGAGAGCGGACGATCGCAGAATTCTCGCCCACTCCAGCGGTAAATACCAGCGCATCGATTCCGCCCAGACTGGCCAACATAGAGCCGATCAGCGATCGCAGTCGATGCACATAAATCTCCAGCGCCAGTTGCGCCTGGGGATTACCCGCATCAATGGCCTGCATCACCTGGCGCAGGTCTG
The DNA here is from genome assembly GCA_964630955.1 of uncultured bacterium. Classification (GTDB taxonomy): domain Bacteria; phylum Cyanobacteriota; class Cyanobacteriia; order Elainellales; family Elainellaceae; genus CAZVXA01. The sequence goes on from CAZVXA010000122.1 coordinate 2,228, forward strand.
CCGATACACCAGAAATTCCCTTCAGACCCGATTCCCGATTCAGCGCCCGGTCAAGCTGGTCGGCAGTATAGCCCCGCTGGCGCATCAGGTGAATCAGAATGCCGGGATCGACCGAACCGGAGCGACTGCCCATCATCAGGCCGTCCAGCGGTGTAAAACCCATTGTGGTATCAATGCTGTGGCCGTTCTGGACGGCTGAGAGGGAGCAGCCGTTGCCCAGGTGGCAAATCACCAAACGCAGGTCGTTCAGGGAGCGATCGAGTAATTGGGCGGCTCGTTGGGCGCAGTACTGGTGGCTAATGCCGTGGAACCCATAACGGCGAATACCCTGCTGTACCCAATCGTAGGGAACGGGGTAAATGGCGGCTGCGTCGGGCATGTGGCTGTGAAAGGCAGTATCGAAAACAGCCACTTGAGGGATATCTGGGCCAAGTGCCTGGGTAATCGCGTCGATGCCCTCCAGGTTGGCGGGATTGTGAACTGGGGCGAGGGGGAAGAGGTCAATGATCGCTCCCCGTACCTCGTCATTGATCAGGACGCTCTCGCTGTATTTTTGGCCACCGTGGACAACGCGATGGCCGACTACATCAATATCCGAGGGGCTATCGATCACCTGAGTTTTTCCCTGCCAGAGGGTACTCAGGGTGTAGGCGATTACCTGGAGGCGTGACTGAGTAGGAATTTCTTCCTCCATGACCACGCCCGCTGCTTTCACTTTAATTTCGGCAAACCCCTGGTGGTGAGTCCAGTCTACCGTCGCTTCCCAGAGGGGGTGCGGAGCCTGGTCAAACGCGGACAGGTTCGATACGTCGAACAGGCTGCTTTTCTGACTGCTGGACCCGGCATTCAACACCAGAATCTTCATAACATTGGCTTCACTGTATCAGGGTAGACGTGCAGTTAATCAGTTGATGCTGCAAATGTTCGCTATTTAAAAGAAGCTGTTACTGGGGCAGGTGGTTGATAGACCACTTCGTTGGTCAATGGCTGGCCCTGCTTGAAGGCTTTCAGGTTGGCGATCGTAGTGTCGCAGATATTGGCCAGGGCATTGCGGGTGAAGAATGCCTGGTGGGCCGTGATTACAACGTTGGGAAAGGACTGCAGCAGTTGGAAAGTATCGTCCTGAATGATGCGGTCAGACAGATCTGAGAAGAATAAGTCGTCCTCCTTCTCATAAACGTCGATTCCCAGATACCCAATCGTTTCAGATTTGATTCCGGCGATCACTGCTTCGGTATCCATCAAGCCACCCCGACTGGTGTTGATTAGCATCACACCGGGTTTCATCTGGGCGATCGCCGCTGTGTTAATCAGGTGATAGGTGGCGGGCATCAGGGGACAGTGCAGGGAAATGATATCAGAGTTGGCGAACAGCTCCGGTAGCTGGACGTAGCGGGCATCCCCGATCGCCTCAAATGTGTCGTTAGGGTAGGCATCGTAGCCCAGGAGGCGACAGCCAAATCCATGCATGATCTGAGCAAAAATCAGGCCAATTTTTCCGGTGCCGATGACGCCAACCGTGCAGCCGTTGAGGTCAAACCCCAACAGACCATCCAGCGAGAAATTATCGTCGCGCACCCGGTTGTAAGCCCTGTACAGTTTGCGGTTCAGCATCAGGACTAACCCGACGGCGTGTTCTGCCACCGAGTAAGGGGAATAGGCGGGGACATGGGCCAGTGCGATCCCCAGTTCCGCCGCCGTTTCCAGGTTCACGTTGTTGAACCCGGCACAACGCAGGGCAATAAATCGAGTCCCCTGAGCCGCAAGAATTTTCAGGGTATCGCTGCTGACATCGTCGTTGACGAAGACACAGGCCGCCAGACAGCCTGCGGCCAATCCGGCTGTTTGCGGTTCCAGTCGGGTTTCAAAGTAAACGAATTCAAAATTGGTTAGAGCCGCCTGATTGGCAGCATTGAGAAACTGGCGATCGTACCCTTTGGTGCTGAAGACGGCAATTCTCATTCAATTCTCCTGGCGAATGGTTGATCAGGAAGCGGGTAACTCCTGAATCGTGTGAATTTTGAGGAAATTGGTCCCCCCCGCTTTCCCCATTGGCAAACCTCCAATGATCAGCACTTTGTCACCGACGGATGCAAAATTTCGCTGAGTCAGATTGGCTTCGATCAGCGGTAACAGATCCGTAATCGTCTCATTGGGAAATTTCATCAGAACGGGTCTGACCCCCCACTGCAAGCTCAGTCGTCGGTAGACTCGAGGATTAGGAGTATAAGCGACAATCGGTGCGCTGGGGCGTTCCTCAGAGGCCAACTGAGCAGTATACCCGGTCTCGGTCAGCGCCACGATGCAGTGGAGGTTCAGGGTACCGTCGATGGCGTGAAGGGCCTCACTGATGGCATCGACATCATCGGGACGGTCGGGGGGATAATTGGCAAATTTGGCCTCTGGTTCCGTCTCGGTCGCAATCCGCGCCAGCATCTTTACCGCCTCCACCGGGTAATCGCCTACCGCAGACTCGCCCGATAGCATCACCGCATCGGTGCCGTCCAGAATCGCATTGGCGACATCGCTGGCCTCGGCGCGGGTAGGGCGGGGATTGTGGATCATGCTGTCGAGCATTTGTGTTGCGGTGATCACCGGAATGCCCTTCTGATTACACAGGTGAATGATTCGTTTCTGAATCAACGGCACCTTCTCCGGACTCATCTCCACGCCCAGATCACCCCGCGCCACCATGATGGCGTCGCATTCATTCACGATTGCTTCTAAGTTGGCGATCGCCTGCGGTTTCTCCAGCTTTGCCAGGACGGGGATATCAGCCCCCTTCTCCTTCAGCAGCGCCTTCAGCGTTTGGATATCCTCTGGCTTACGGACAAAACTAAGGGAGACAATATCGACATCCTGTTGGATGCCGAAATCCAGATCGCGTTCGTCCTTTTCGGTCATGGAGGGTAGACGCAGGTTCAGCGAGGGGAAGTTGACGCCCTTGTGGCTTTTGAGGATTCCCCCTGCGATGACTTTGCACAGAACATTGCTGCCATCGATTTTTTCGACCCGCAGCTCCAGTAGCCCGTCATCCAGTAGCACCTGGGTTCCGGGTTCTGCTTCCTCCGCCACATAGGGATAGTCGATGCCGACGGTGTTGGGGTGTCCGGTATAGTCGGCGAGCGGCACCAGCGTGAGGGATTGTCCTTCCATCAGAGTGACCCCCTCGGCAGGCAGGTCTCCCACCCGAATTTTTGGCCCCTGCAAGTCCTGCAACAGCATCAGGGGCAGATCCAGCTCGGCTGATGCAGTGCGTAACCGCTCAATCCGTTTCGCGTGGTCTTCATAATTTCCGTGGGAGAAATTAAGCCGTGCCACATTCATGCCCGCCAGCAACAGTTTGCGGATCATCTCATCGGAATCACTGGCGGGACCGATGGTAGCTACGATTTTGGTACGGTGACTCAGGGGTGTCATGAGGAATGCTCCTGGCGCTACAAGTCGTCCACTCAATTAACTTTGCCTGGTGTGTGGCGCATTTCGTGCGCCACACACCGGGCAAAGTTAGTTTAGTTGAGTCTCAAATCTCCATTCGATTGCGTATATTCGGGGACTTCCACCTTCACCGGGTTGGCTTTCCAGATGTTCTGGAGATAGTCGTGGATGGAGCGATCGCTGGAGAACTTGCCCATCCGCGCCACGTTGAGAATCGACATGCGGGTCCAGTGATCCTGGTCGCGGTATGCCTGACTGACCAGATCCTGGCAATCAACATAGGACTGGTAGTCCGCGAGAACCATGTAGGGATCGTGGTGCAGCAGTGAATCCAGTAGTGGTTTGAACAGGTTGGAGTCGCCGTGGGAAAAGTAGCCGGAGGCAATGCGATCGATCACCACCTTCAGTTCCGGGTTGCCGTGGTAGTAATTCCAGGGGTTGTAGCCCGATGCCTTGAGCGACATCACCTGTTCGGTGGTCAGACCAAACAGGAAGAAATTGTCGCTGCCGACGGCCTCGCGAATTTCGACATTGGCTCCATCCAGAGTGCCAATGGTCAACGCGCCATTCATCGAGAACTTCATGTTGCCCGTGCCGGAGGCTTCCTTTCCGGCGGTAGAAATCTGCTCAGACAGGTCGGCGGCGGGGTAAACGCGCTGGGCAAACTTCACGTTGTAGTCCTTGAGGAAAACTACCTTGAGGCGATCGCGCATATCCGGGTCGTGGTTAACTACATCGGCAATGGAATTGATCAACTTGATGATCAGCTTTGCCATGTAGTAACCGGGAGCGGCTTTCCCCCCAAACAGGAAAGTACGCGGCGTCATATCCTCATCAGGATTGGCCTTAATGCGGTTGTACAAGGTAATGATGTAGAGTGCATTCAGGTGTTGCCGCTTGTATTCATGGATGCGTTTTGCCTGAATGTCAAACAGCGAGTGGGGATTGACATTAATCTGGTAGTTTGCACGGATATAATCGGCTAATTCCTGTTTCACTGCCTTTTTCACCTCAGCGAACTGGCTCCGGAACTCTGGATCGTAAATAAAGTTCTCCAGTTTCCGCAGTTCATCCAGGTGCTTCACCCAGGTATCCCCAATTTTGGTGGTGATCAGGTTTGCCAACCGGGGATTGCTCAGCACCATAAACCGCCGGGGGGTGACACCATTGGTGACGTTGGTGAACTTATCGGGGTACACCAGATAGAAATCGTGCAGCGTTGTCTGCTTCAGCAATTCGCTGTGGAGTTCTGCTACCCCATTGATCGTATGGCTACCGACGCAAGCCAGGTGAGCCATGCGGACGTAGCGTGTTCCACTCTCATCGATGATGGACATACGCCGCGCTGCATCAGGGTCATTAGGGAACTTCATCCGGACGACATCAAGGAATCGGCTGTTGATCTCGTAGATGATTTCCAGGTGACGCGGCAACAGATGGCCGAACATACCCAGCGGCCAGCGCTCCAGGGCTTCGGGCAGCAGTGTGTGGTTGGTGTAGGCAAAGGTCTGGGTGGTGATGTTCCAGGCGCGATCCCACTCGAACCCATGCTCATCCAGCAGCAATCGCATCAGCTCAGCAACGGCGATCGTCGGGTGAGTGTCATTCAACTGAATTGCATACTGCTCGTGGAACCGCTCCAGCGTCAGATTCTGCATCTTCATGGTGCGGATCATATCTTGCAGCGAGCAGGAGACAAAGAAGAACTGCTGCTCCAGACGCAGTAGTTTCCCCTGATCAGACTCATCGTTGGGATAAAGGACTTTGGTGATGTTCTCACACTCGCTCTTTTCCTGAACCGCCCCCAAATAGTTGCCCTTATTGAAAGCCTCGAAGTCGAAGGACTCTGGAGCCTCGGCTTTCCAGAGGCGCAGGGTGTTGACGGTGTTGGTCTGGTATCCCAGGATGGGGGTGTCATAGGGGACGCCCTTCACCACCTTGTAGGGAACCCAGCGGACGCGGTAGCGGCCATGTTCATCGGTGAAGCCTTCCGTATGCCCCCCCAACTGCACCTGAAGTTCGCCTTCGGGACGGGGAATTTCCCAGGGATTGCCATAGTGTAGCCATTTGTCGGTGATCTCCACCTGCCAGCCGTCTTTGATCTCCTGGTCAAAGATGCCGTACTCGTAGCGAATCCCATAGCCGATCGCCGGAATTTCTAGCGTTGCCAGGGAATCAATGTAGCAGGCCGCCAACCGTCCCAGGCCACCGTTACCCAGTCCCGGTTCCTCCTCCTGCTCCAGCAGTTCCCCCAGGTTGAGTCCCAGTTCCTCCATCGCCTGCTTCACCAGATTGTAAAGGCCCAGGTTGATCAGGTTATTGCCCAGATGTGGCCCCAGGAGGAATTCCGCTGACAGGTAGGCGACCGTCCGGGGGCTTCTCTGAAAATAGGTCTGGCCAGTATGAAGCCAGCGGTTCACCAGGCGATCGCGCACCGTAAACGCCAGCGCCTGATAGTAATCGTTTTTAGTAGCGACTCTGGGAAACTTGGCCTGGATGTAAAACAGATTATCCAGAAAGGCCCGCTTCAGGGTTTCGACATCGACCCCAGTGCGATCGTCTTCGATTTGGATATTGTTGGGAATGATGCTGACCATACGTAAAAACGGCTCCAGTAAATCAATTGAGAAGGAGAACAAAACGGACGGGAATTATTAAGCAGAAACCAGCAACGAGGAAGGGGTGGCGCGATCGCCCTGCAATAGGACGCTCCACTGGCTCACTGCCGAACGGGAAAGTCAGGCGACAGCACTTCAGCTTTTGCAGCGCTGGTTCGGTTCCCGGAGCCTCAATTTACACCTGGGTTTCGGGGAATTGCTGCTAGTGTTGCGAACACTAAGTTCTGCAACATGGGGGTTTGGGGGCAAACCCCCTGCCCCCTCAAGGGGGATTCACCCCTTCACTCCTTGCAAAACTTTTGTTTTGCTGCACCAGTATGAGTTTCTCAAAAGCTGGTTGACGGCCGCCTTACGCCAGTCCCATTCGAGACAGTTAGACCAGCGGGGTACCCAGCGCAATCAGCAAAGCAAGTTTAAAAGCGAAGGTGACAGTTCATTGGAGCATAGATTGTTGAGATCCTGGAACGAGTTTTTAAGCGTTTTCATTGGAATAACTCATCCGTCTCCATTCTCCAGGAGAAGTTCATCGTTTCCAGGCAATCTCAAACACATTTAGATGTTTTTAATGAACGGTCTGCATCCGCTTGAAAATATCTATTCCCGCATACCGCGTCCGATCGCCACAAGAATCCAACATTTCTCTGGCGTGAATCGTCTCGATCTTTGTATTCATGATTTTCACCAGGTTCGGTTGTTACGGTTAGCGCACTTCAGTTACTTCGTCCCTCACCGTTGGTTCTCTTTCGCAAAAAGCTGGGGTCAGGAGGACATCCCCTGACCCCAGCTTCAACCTAGTAGGGCCACTTCCAATTCACCACATCGGGACGATCGATGCCGTGTTCGTAAGCGTAGTGGGTGCAATCAATTTGCTCGTCTTTCAGTTTTTCCTTCGCATGGGCACCCGCGATCGCCAGTCTGGGCACCCGGTCAATCACGTCGATCGCAATACTGAAGCGATCAATCTGGTTCTGGATGGCCAGATCCATCGGCGTGTTGATATTACCCTTCTCCTTGTAGCCGCGCACGTGGAAGTTGGAGTGATTGGTGCGACGGTAGGTGAGGCGGTGGATCAGCCAGGGATAGCCGTGGAAGTTGAAGATCACAGGCTTGTCGGGTGTGAAGAGACTATCAAAGTCGCGATCGCTCAGTCCGTGGGGGTGCTCCGATTCAGGCTGCAACTTGAACAGGTCAATCACGTTCACAAAACGCATCTTCAAATCAGGGAAGAACTCCCGCAGCATTGCAACTGCCGCCAGAGCTTCCTGCGTGGGAATATCTCCAGCGCTTGCCAGGACAACATCCGGTTCAACGCCCTGGTCGTTGCTGGCCCATTCCCAAAGGTCGATCCCCTTGGTGCAGTTTTTCACCGCCGCGTTCATGTCGTGGTATTGCAGGTGCGACTGCTTGTCCGACACGATCACATTGATGTAGTTCTTGCTGCGCAGGCAGTGGTCAGCAACTGACAGTAGTGTGTTGACATCTGGAGGCATATAAATCCGAACCACATCGGGACTCTTGTTCAACACCACATCAATGAAACCGGGGTCCTGGTGGGTAAACCCATTGTGGTCCTGCCGCCAGACGGTAGAGGTGATTAACAGGTTGAGGGAGGGCACTTCTTCGCGCCAGTGGATGTGGTTACAGATGGATAACCATTTGGCGTGCTGGTTGAACATGGAGTCGATGACGTGGGCGAAGGATTCGTAGGTCGAGAAGAATCCGTGCCGACCCGTCAGCAGATACCCTTCCAGCCAGCCCTCCAGGGTGTGCTCGCTCAGCATCTCCATGACCCGGCCATCGGGAGCCAGTTCACCCCCATCGGCGTCCTCTGGCAGATACTCTTCAATCCAGAACTTCTTGCTGACTTCGTAAACGGCACCCAGCTTGTTTGAGGTATTCTCGTCGGGACCAAACACCCGGAAGTTGGTCATGTTGTTCTTCATCACGTCCCGCAGGAAAACACCCAGCGGTTTGGTGTTTTCCGTCTCAATAACGCCGGGTCTTTCCACCTGCACCCCGTACTGACGAAAATCCGGCATATTCAACTCGTGCATCAGCAGGCCGCCATTGGCATAAGGAGTCAAGCCCAGACGCTTTTCACCTGTGGGAGCCGTGGCCTTGATCTCAGGTCGGATGGAGCCGTTCTCGTCAAACAGCTCCTCTGGCTTGTAGCTCTTCATCCATTCTTCCAGCAGCCGCACATGTTCGGGGTTGCTGTGCATGCCGCCCATCGGTACCTGGTGCGCTCGCCAGAACCCTTCAACCTTGTGACCATCCACATACTCCGGCCCGGTCCATCCCTTGGGCGTCCGCATCACAATCATGGGCCAGATGGGGCGCTCTGCTGTACCGTTGGAACGCGCTTCCTGCTGAATACTGTGGATCTTGGCAATGCAGTGATCCAGCGTTGCAGCCATTGCCTGGTGCATCGATTCGGGGTCAGACCCTTCCACAAAATAGGGTTCGTACCCATAGCCCTCAAACAGTGCCTTCAGCTCCCGATGGCTGATGCGAGAGAGGATGGTGGGGTTGTTAATCTTGTAGCCATTCAGGTGCAGCACGGGCAGCACTGCGCCATCTCGTGCCGGGTTGATGAATTTGTTGGAATGCCAGGAGGTGGCCAGCGGCCCGGTCTCCGATTCACCGTCTCCAGGCATGGCGATCACAATCAAGTTGGGGTTGTCGAATGCCGCGCCAAAGGCATGGGAGAGGCAATAGCCCAGTTCACCGCCCTCATGGATCGAACCGGGGGTTTCCGGAGTGCAATGGCTACCGATGCCGCCAGGGAAGGAGAATTGCTTGAAGAACCGTTGCATTCCTGCTTCATCTTCACTGCACTCGGTGTAGAAGCGGGAGTAGCTGCCTTCAAGGTAGCAGGGGCCGAGGAATCCAGGGGCACCATGACCCGGTCCCACCATGAATAGCATGTCCTGGTCAAATTTCTTAATTACCCGGTTCAGATGTGTGTAGAGAAAGCTGATCCCCGGGCTGGATCCCCAGTGGCCCAGCAAACGCTGCTTAATCTGCTCAGGCTTGAGCGGTTCCTTCAGCAGGGGATTTTCCCGCAGATAGATCATCCCAACTGCCAGATAGTTGCTGGCCCGCCAGTAGGCGTGAAGATTATTTAATTCTTCGGGACTCAGCGGTGCTCCCTGGACAGTGGATCGAGCCTGTCCAAAGGCGCTGATGGACGTTGTATCTTGTGCTGTCTTGGAAGGTGTTGCGACCATTGGGGACCATCCTTGAGAGTTTAGAAAATCGACAGAAAAATATGGCGAACCATTCAATACAAAGCGTTTCAGGGGTACTTAGCTTCCTGGTTAATTACGTTGCTGCTGAGAAAACGAGGCTTTTACGAATGCTTCTACAACTTAAATTACTGAAATCAATCGATCGCCTTGTAGGGATCAATCGATCGAAAATTCAGCTCCTCACTCACTGTCTGCGGGCACTATCAGGTGTACCTTGTCTCACTGTTACAGGTCGAAAATGCAAGAATAACTTCAACTTTCAAGATGTCTCAACAATATACGAAAGTCATAAGTTTTAAGGGTAGCAAATAGTTAAGGGAGTCCAGGGAAAATTTAAGAGGAGATTATACAATCACTGAAATCCCTGACATTTCAACTGTATTTTGAGTTGAACGTAATCGTTATTACAATCGAGGATGAAAACTCTTAAGAAAAGTTGCAGTTTTGCACCACTACTAATGGCGGGAATTAACCCATCTTTGTTGGTGTGGGCCGTTTCGCAGCGCATCCCAACAAACATCAGCGAACTTAAGCCGCCAAGGACTCAGTGGGCAGGCGCGATTCAGCTTGAAACCCCAAAAGCTATTCCGCCCTGAGCAAAGTCGAAGAGCGGAATAGCTTTTGGGGTTTCAATTTTTTCCATGCCCGCTGACTTACAGCGCTTTGCGCTGAGATAGAACCAAAGTTTTTGTTAAGAGCCGCGCTCTTAACAAAAACTTTGTCCCTCACGTGCTTGCAAAGCGCTGTATGCCTGCACCTTTGTGTTGCATCTGGTGTTTTTCTTACAATCAGTCGGTGAGCGTGGAGGCTCTCCACAATTATGTGTGGGCGCACGCAGTGCGCCCACACATAATCAAGGGTTTCAGGCATGGCTATGAGGGATTTTCACACCAAGTTGTGGAGAGCCAGTGTGGAGAATCTGAAAACTTTTAGGGTTTTCAAGCTTTTTACCCACTCGGTGACAAATGAGTGAAATCAGTCAAATTGATCACACAAATTGATCACACAAAATCTACGATCACAAACATACTGACATCCTCCCCATTCCTAAAGGGAATGGGGGTTCCCGAACTGCCGTTGCCCGTTCGAGTTACCCCTACTCAGGTCTTACACGCCATGTCCGATCCGAGCCTACTCGAATATCCCGTTACATCTAGATGCCCACTTCTGGATCGCTCTCCGGACATCAATTCCCGGGTGCCCCACGGTACTCAAAATTCTGTTTGGTTTTCGCAGTCGTTTGATCTGCTTAGCTGTTTAGAGCGTGTTCGCTACCACTTCGCTGTTCTATTTTTCAGGCAGTCGTGTGGCACTGTTGCAGTCATATTTGTCGGGCACGTCCTGGCGGCATCTCAACCTGAAGCAGTTCAATTATAGCCTGGACAATTATCCGTTCCCGCTCACCCCTGCACCCCAACCTGTGAGAGGGGTGCAGGGGTGGAACTCCCGCATGGGAGCACTGTCCCACCCCCTGTACCTCACCAGCGTGGAAAACGCTGTATGCTGGTGTAATTCGCATGACGAGAATAGTTTGCCTATGCCTGGAGCCTGTGTGATTGGTCTTGGACGATCAGGAATTGCAGCGGCGCGATTGTTACAGCGCCAGGGGTGGCAGGTTACCGTCAGCGATTCGGGCACGTCGGAAGCCCTCCAGCAGATACAGCAAGATCTGGCGCTAGAAGGCATTGAGGTCAGGTTGGGCGATCGCTTCTCCCTCAACGCAGACTCGTTCCAGCAGGTGGTGGTCAGTCCCGGTGTGCGGTGGGATCTGCCTGCTCTGGTGCAGGCAAGAGCGACTGGGATCGAAGTCATGGGCGAGATGGAGCTGGCATGGCGCTCGCTCAAAAACACTCCCTGGGTGGCGATCACCGGAACCAACGGCAAAACTACGACAACTTCTTTAATCGCCGCCATCTTCCAGGCCGCCGGACTGACCGCTCCTGCCTGTGGCAATATTGGCTACGCCGCCTGCGAAGTCGCCCTTTCGGAACGACCGCTGGACTGGGTGATCGCCGAGATCAGCAGCTACCAGATTGAGTCATCTCCCAGCATCGCCCCTCACATTGGCGTTTGGACGACCTTTACGCCCGACCACCTGGCCCGCCACTATACCCTGGAAAACTACTACAGCATCAAGGCCCATCTCCTGCAACAGTCTGAGGAGCAAGTGTTGAACGGTGACGACCCCTATCTGCGACAGGCAGCAGGCCAATGGCAGTGGGCACGCTGGACGAGTGTCGCGGGCAAGGAGAAGGTTCTGGGCGATCCACAACGGGGAGCCTATGTTGAGGATGGGTGGGCGATCGCCCTCGGGGAACCCATTGTCCCCGTGACCGCCCTGCGCATGGTGGGGGCACACAACCAGCAAAATCTGCTGATGGCGGTGTTGACTGCTCGATTGGCAGGGATTGAGAAAGAGGCGATCGCCCACGCCGTTGACACCTTCCCCGGTGTCGCCCATCGCCTGGAATATGTCTGTACCTGGCAGAGCGTAGACTATATCAATGACAGCAAGGCCACTAACTACGACGCTGCATTGGTGGGACTGGCCTCCGTCACTGCCCCCGCCATTCTGATTGCTGGCGGTGAAGCCAAAGCAGGCGATGACAGTGGCTGGATTGCGGCAATCCACCAAAAGGCTGCCGCTGTTCTGCTGATTGGCAGTGCCGCTCCAGCGTTTGCTCAGCGTCTCAGCGAATCCGGCTACTCCAACTATAAAATTGTGGAGACGATGGAGCAGGCGATCAATATGGCTCCTGATTTCGCAAAGCAGTCCAACGCAAAGGTCGTACTATTGTCCCCCGCCTGCGCCAGTTTCGATCAGTTTCAGAGTTTCGAGCATCGGGGCGATCGCTTCAAAGAACTCTGCCTCCAGATTGTTGGTTAATGTCCTCCTGGTGCCATGTCCTCTCACCCCATTTCCATTCATCCCCTGCCGGAATACGAGATGAAGTTGCTCAACTCGATGGCCTTCTTTCTGGGGCGTAGTGTTGAGACTCAGGCAACAGCGGCGCTGGCCATGTATTTGCGGCAGAATTGCGATCGCCTCCTTACCCAGTGCGAGTTCTACGCCCATCAACTGGGGATGGATAAGTACACGCTGCTAAATCTGATCACCGATGATCCCCAACGGGCCGCAGCACTTTTAAGGGAAGCCGGAAGCGTTCACCGCCCTGAAGATGGCAACGATGTCTTTGATCCATAAAGTGAGAGGAGCGTACCTTTGGTACACTCCTCTCGCTTTGCTTTAAGCTTTCTCGTCCCCAGGCTCTGCCTGGAGACGGGCTTCGGGAGGCTCTGCCTCCTAGAATTTTGACTATTTCTCACACAACGCCGCGAGATGCCTTCCCAGAGAGCATCTCGCGGCATCTTTAGTTTTAGCGCCGATTTTTCCTGAAATGCTGGCTATGTCAGCATTTCAGGAAAAATCGGCGAATGATTAAACCGTCACAGGGGCAGGCTGCATTGACTTCAGAATCCGCTCTGCAATCTGCGGCCCCGTCAGACCCAGCGCCTTCATCGACTCCTCTGGCTTGGCATGGTCTACCAGAACGTCGGGCACACCAATGCGGGTCACAGGCACTGCAATGCCTGCATCCAGCAGCGATTCCGCCACGGCAGAACCGAAGCCGCCCATGACACAGCCCTCCTCCAGCGTCACCACACGACCAATTTGCTTGGCCAACGGGTGGATCAGTTCGGTGTCCAGCGGCTTGGCAAAGCGACCGTTAATCACCGTTGCCTCGATGCCATGTTCGCTGAGAATCTCCGCCGCCTGCATGGCCGGGTGAACCATCGTGCCATAGCCCAGCAGCAGCAGATCATCTCCCTGTCGCAGAATTTCTGCTTTACCAATAGGCAGTGCCTCCCAGCCTTCCTCCATGAGCGGAACACCCAAACCACTGCCCCTGGGGTAGCGCAGGGCGATCGGTCCATCCGTATACTCGACCCCAGTCACAATCATGCGCTGGAACTCAGCTTCGTCCTTGGGAGCCATCAGCACCATGTTGGGGATGCAGCGCAGATAGGCGATATCATACAGACCCTGGTGAGTAGGCCCATCTGCACCGACGATCCCGGCCCGATCCAGACAGAAGAAGACGGGAAGGTTCTGGATGCAGACATCGTGAATAATCTGGTCGAAGGCTCGCTGCAAGAAGGTGGAGTAGATGGCGACCACCGGGCGCATTCCCTCACAGGCCAGACCTGCGGCCAGGGTGACAGCATGCTGTTCAGCAATGCCCACGTCTATGTATTGCTTGGGCAGTTTCGCCTGGAGTTTATCCAGACCCGTGCCTGTGGCCATTGCAGCAGTGATACCGATGATCTTGGGGTTGTTCTCCGCCAGCTTTACTAAAGTGTGGGCAAAAACTTTGGAGTAGTCGGCAGGCTTGGGTTTGCTGGGGGGGTGGGCCTTTCCGGTGGTGAGGTCAAAGGGGGATTGGGCGTGGTAGCCAACCTGGTCTTTCTCGGCGATCGCATAACCCTTACCCTTGGTCGTCGCCACATGCACCAACACAGGCCCTTGAATCTGGTGAGCCTGGTTGAAGGTTGTGATCAGTTCCTCCAGGTTGTGCCCGTCCACAGGTCCCATGTAGGTGAAGCCCAGTTCTTCAAAAACCGCGCCGACTTTTGGCATGGCGAGACGCTTCATCCCTTCTTTGACGCGCTCCAGTTCAGGGGTGAGGCTATTGCCGACAAAGGGGAGATGCTTGAACTGCTCCTCCAGGTTATCGGTGAGGAACTGCATCGGTGGGCTGAGGCGCATCTTGTTGAGATAGCGGGGGATCGCGCCGACATTGGGGGAGATCGACATTTCATTGTCGTTCAGCACCACCAGCAGGTTGGTTTTGGGCAGGTGTCCGGCGTGGTTAATCGCCTCCAGCGCCATGCCTCCGGTTAATGCCCCATCACCAATGACTGCTGCTACCTTGAACTTCTCCCCCTTAGCATCTCGTGCCATCGCCATTCCTAAAGCCGCAGAGATGCTGGTGGAGGCGTGACCTGCGCCGAAGTGGTCAAATTTGCTTTCGCAGCGCTTCAGATACCCGGCCACGCCATCTTTCTGACGCAGCGTGTGGAAGTCGCTGTAACGTCCAGTGATTAACTTATGAGGGTACGCCTGGTGGCCAACATCCCAGATCACTTTGTCGCGGTCAAGATCCAGGGTCTGATAAAGTGCCAGGGTGAGTTCGACGACGCCAAGGCCGGGTCCTAGATGCCCACCGCTTGCCGCTACGGTCTGTAAATGCTTTTCTCGAATTTGTCTTGCAATTTGTTGAAGCTGGAAAATCGAAAGACCGTGGAGCTGATTCGGATGGGTGACTTCACTCAGGTGCATAAAACTATACCTTTTGAGGTTTTTTGGTGAGGTCTAGTTACTCTTCTCAATCTAGAGCAATTGAGGCATCAATGCTCAGGGCATCGGAACTCCATAGAAAAATTTACCTTTGGTAGAGTTCACGTTGCGCCTTGAGATGGATGACGGAGTCACAGAAGTGCTGGTTTATCTCCAGAGAACCGCCTGCACCATCACTAAATCCCACCTGGGGATCAGTGTCTGTAACCAGAATATCGAAGTAACGGCTCATTAAGTAAAGTTAAAGAGTCTAAATTTCTCTGTACCTGATCGTCCAGACTACAATCATGGGAAATCTAGACGGCAGATTACCAGGACAAACAGCCCAGGACAACAGCATCAGGACACCCGTTCATCGAGAGTGGTTTATGACAGACGCACAAAACCCGTTTAATCCGCCGTCCGGTCCCCGCATTCCTCCCCAGCCGCCCCCCAGACCGGCCGCTCCCCCCTCCATGGAAACCCAGATGAACCATCAGCCGCCCCAGTCCTTTGCTGCATCCGGTGGTACCGCTCCGATGACAATGGTGACCCCTGGGCCTGGTGCTGCTCCCCCGCCTCCGCCTGTGGCAAAACCAATGGGGAGACCGCCTGCTCCGCCCGCTCCCCCACCCGTTGGCCATCGCCCTGCCGCTCCACAGGCGGCCACCCCGCGCAATCGACCTGCGCCCGGTCAACCCACCCTGGCTCAGATTGTTCGGGAAGCCTACGACAAAGGGTTTTCCGATATTCACCTGGGGGTAAAAGAGGTGCCCCGCTTCCGCAACCGGGGGGAAATCGAAACGACAGACTACCCGACGACCGACCTGGACACCTTCTTTAGCTGGCTGTCGGAGATCCTCAGTGACGCAGAAATTCAGCGGTTCAAAGACACGCTGGACTTTGATGGTGCGACTCAGTACGAGTTTGCCCGCGTTCGTATCAATATCTTTGATACGCTGACTGGCCCTGCGATGGTCATGCGTTTGATCCCGCTGAAGATCCTCACCATCGAGCAGCTCAACCTGCCTCCCGTCTTCAAAGATATCTGCCACTACCACAAGGGTCTGATTCTGGTCACCGGGCCAACGGGTTCCGGTAAGTCCACTACCATGGCGGCAATGGTGGACTACATGAACAAGGAAATGCCCAAGCACATCATCACGATTGAAGACCCCATCGAATTTGTCCACACCAGCCAGAAGTCGCTGATTAAACAGCGGGAGGTGGGGATTAACACACTCAAGTTCGACAGTGCGCTGAAGGCTTCTCTGCGGGAAGATCCGGATGTGATTCTGGTGGGAGAAATGCGGGACAAAGAAACGGTTAACACCGCACTGAAGGCCGCCCAGACCGGACACCTGGTAATGGGAACCCTGCACACCAACAGCGCCGTCAAGACAATCGAACGGGTTCTGGGTCTGTATGAACCCGACCAGCAGGAGCCAATGCGCGTTTCCATTGCCGAATCGTTGATCGCCGTCATTGCCCAGGGGCTATGCCGTACCACTGATGGTAAGCGAGCAGCTTTCCATGACATCCTGATCAACACCGATGCAATCAAAGACTACATTCGCAAAGGAGACATGGATGAAGTCGAGGCTCTAATTCCCCGCTGTAATTTTGACGGCATGTGTACGATGAACCAGTCGCTCTACAAACTGTACGAGGCTGGCCGCATCACCGAAGAAACGGCTCTGGAAATGTCACCCAAGCCCAACGAAATGGCTCAAATCCTGCGCGGACGCGTTTAACTGGACTTTTGCTTATTTTTCCCTACCATGCTGCGAAACGCTCTTTTCAAGGGCGTTTCGTAGAAAATTTATTTCAGTGCCGATGATTGCTAAAAAGCTGGCTCAGTTAGCTTTTTAGCAATCATCGGTGCAGTTTAGTCAAAAGTCCAGTCATGAAAATCGACGCAATTTAGGATCGTGAACAAATTAACCTGTAATTGTTTTTGAGAGAGGCGCGGTGAGTATCTGTTTAGCGTTTTCGGATCCCAATCTGGGCGACACCCAGGCTGGAATCCGAAAACCTACTTTTTAGCATCTCTTTCGTGCCTCTGCGGCGCAGGGGCACGCAAGAGACGCTAATCGCATACCGCGGCGAAGCCGCGCCTCTCTCAAAAACAATTCGGTTTATTTAATTCGTGAT
>CAZVXA010000123.1:0-18940 GCA_964630955.1 uncultured bacterium
CTTCTCTCAAAAAAATATCTGGTTTTATTTATTTCGTGATCCTAAAGGAATAAAGTTTTTCGATACCCATCCTATATACGTAGCCGTAGCCATTTTGGTGAAGACAGGGGGGGATGGGGGCTGTGCCTCCATACAGGAGCACACTCCCTGACCCCTCAAGGGGGAATCACCCCTGCACCCCGTCCTAATCACTGTGACTACGTCTATAGATTGATCCGACTGAATTTTTGACAATTGATTCATCGCAAGGACAAACGGCTATGAAACGTTTTTGGTTAGCGGCAACTGGGCTGGCGATCGCATCTGGGATGGTGATGTCCGGTGGGGGTGAGCGGGCGATCGCATCACAAGCTTCTGGGGCCATCATGGCCCAGAGTCCTGCTCCTTCACCGTCTCCTGCTCCTGCTCCCCAGGTGACTCCCTCGCCTGCTGCTACTCCTGCTGCCCCTAGAACGACTTCCCCACCCAGACCCCGCCCCGTTGCTCGCATTAACCCCAACCGTCCCGTTCAGATTCGCGTCATCAACCCTGGCAGTGCAACCGTGATTGCCACACTGACGCAACCTGCTTCCGCCGAGCGTCGGGTTCCTCCCGGTGGCAGTACAACCTTTGGCAGCACCACGCGCAGCTTTCTCCCGTTGCCGATTGAGTTAGTCATTTATCCAGTTGATCCGAGCGTTGCAGTTGCAATTGAAGTGCTGGCTTCTAACAACGTGGTGGAGGTGATTGTGTCACAGCAGCTTTCCGGTGGTTCCTCTGGAAATCTGGCGGTTTCTATCGAGTCTAACGGCGACATTTTCCGCTATTAGGCATAAGCTGGGCTTTTGACTATTTCTTTCTAACATGCCGCTAAGTGCGCTCTTAGAGAGCGCTTAGCGGCAAATTTAATTTTAGCGCCGATTTTCTGAAACGCTGACAGCGCCAGCGTTTCAGAAAATCGGCGCGATTTAGTCAAAAGTCCCGGATAAGGTCATCAACTCAAAATGAGGAGGGGCGGCGCGATCGCGCCGCCCCTCCTCATTTTGAGCGACTCCTATGCCCCCTCGCGCAGCTTATCCAGGACGCTACGGTCTTCCAGAGTGGAGGTGTCTCCGGTGACTTCCTGCCCTGCGGCGAGCGATCGCAGCAACCGCCGCATAATCTTGCCTGATCGTGTCTTTGGCAGAGCATCACTGAATCGAATCTCACCGGGACGCGCCAGCGCACCGATCTCATTCACGACGTGCTGCTTCAACTGTTTCGACAGTTCTTCGCTAGGCCGATAGGTTCCCTCCAGGGTGACAAAGGCGATCACTTCTTCACCCTTCACTTCATCGGGTCTGCCAACGACAGCAGCTTCTGCGACAGCAGGGTGCGACACCAGAGCCGACTCGATTTCCATCGTGCCCAGACGGTGGCCTGCCACGCTGATTACGTCATCCACGCGGCCCATCACCCAGTAGTAGCCATCTTCATCACGACGGGCACCATCCCCTGCAAAATAGAGGTACTGGCCGTTGATTGGGGCGATGTGTTCCCAGTAGGTGCGCCGGAAGCGATCGGGATCGCCGTACACCGTCCGCATCATGGATGGCCAGGGATGCCGTACCACCAGATAGCCACCCTCGTTGTCAGCAACAGGATTGCCGTCCAGATCCACCACATCCGCCAGAATACCGGGGAAGGGATGAGTGGCAGAACCCGGTTTGGTGGGAATCGCTCCCGGAAGCGCAGTGATCATAATGCCGCCCGTTTCCGTTTGCCACCAGGTATCGACGATGGGGCAGCGTTCGCCACCAATCACCCGGTAGTACCACATCCAGGCTTCGGGGTTGATGGGTTCGCCCACGGTTCCCAGCAGTCTTAGAGAGGAGAGATCGCGGGCGTTGGGGAGGTGTTCCCCCATTTTGATAAAGGCACGGATTGCTGTGGGAGCGGTGTAGAAGATGTTGACCTTGTACTTTTCGATCACGTCCCAGAAGCAGCCAGGATTGGAAGCGCGAGGAGCACCTTCGTACATCAGGGTTGTTGCCCCATTTGATAGCGGCCCATAGACGATGTAGCTGTGTCCTGTAATCCAGCCCACATCGGCGGTACACCAGTAGACGTCGGTGTCCTGGAGGTCAAAGATCCACTTGGTGGTGATGTGGGTGTAGAGGTTGTAGCCGCCCGTGGTGTGGACGACACCCTTCGGTTTGCCCGTGCTACCGGAGGTGTAGAGAATGAATAGCATGTCTTCGCTGTCCATCGGCTCTGCAGGACAGTCGGCAGAAACACCCTTTTGCAGGTCGTGCCACCAGTGATCGCGCCCCGGTTCCATGTGAACCTGCTGTTTGGTGCGCTCTACCACCAGCACGTTCTCAACGGTCGGAGCGGCACCATCTGCCAGTGCCCGATCCACCTGTTCCTTCAATGGTACGATCGCATCCTTGCGCCAGCCCCCATCTGCCGTCACCACCAGTCTGGCGTTGCCATCGTTAATGCGATCGCGCAACGCCTCGGCACTGAACCCACCAAACACGACAGTATGGGCTGCACCGATGCGGGCACAGGCCAACATCGCGATCGCTGCCTCCGGGATCATCGGCATATAGATGCCTACCACATCACCTTTTTTCACGCCCAGTTGCTTCAGCACATTAGCGAACTGGCAGACTTCGCGGTGTAGTTGAGCATAGGTGAGGGTACGGGAGTCGCCCGGTTCGCCTTCCCAGATCAGGGCGGCTTTGTTGCGACGCCAGGTGGTTAAGTGGCGATCAATGCAGTTATAAGAAATATTGATTTTGCCACCGACAAACCACTTGGCAAAGGGCGGCTGCCACTCCAGCACTGTGTGCCACTTCTCGAACCAGTGCAGCTCTTTTTGCGCCAATTCTGCCCAAAACTTCTCCGGGTCTGCTTTTGCTCGTTCGTAGAGCTGTTCGTATTCCTCAAAGCTTTTGATGTGTGCCTGCTGTGAGAAGGCGGGAGGAGGGGGGAACAGCCGCTTTTCCTGAAGGATCGACTCGATCGTGGGTGCTGTCATAACCGTAATTCAATAGGGGATTCAAGAACGGCAGAAAACCCGCCTGTCGCAAACGCAGAGCGGTATCTGAAGCGGTATTTATAGCTACTTTTACAACCATACGGGTTTCCGCTGTGGTTTGGAAGAACGTAAATATTCTTTAATGCTCCTTCAGCAGCGCTGTTGATAGTGCTTTTCGTTAGTTGAGTTTGGTATGGGGGGCAGGGGGGATCTCCCGGTGTTAACCATGACAGTCCCTACCTTTTCAAACATCCTCTTAAACCGAAACTTCAAGTTTCTGTAAATCTGTGCGGATTTGCGAAAACTATCCCCGTTTGGGTGAATGTTTCTACCAACAGCCCAGCGGTAAGCGACTCACTCAAAACAACGCCCCACGCTCATATTGGCTTTGGCGATCGCCCATTATCTCCCACTGTCGCCCCTATCACTCAATTAAGAGAGGACATTCCCCTATGGCAATCTGGACTCCCCCGGCACTCGAAAACTTCAAGGGACTGCAACTCACCCAGGAAGAAAAAGATAGCTTTTACAGGAACATGCCCCTGCCCCAAGATGGAAAATTCATTGCAGACGCGGTATTTGAAGGTGGCGGCGTTCGAGGGACGGCTTTTCTGGGGGCGCTCCGCTGCTTTGATGAAGTGGGGATTCAGTGGCGCAAAGTTGCGGGAACCTCCGCTGGCTCTATTACTGCGGCGCTGATCGCCTCTGGACTGAGCACCAATCAGATTGAGAAGGCCGTTGGTGACCTGGACTACGAAAAGCGGATTCTCAGCCAAAAGAGTAGTCGCTTCATCATGAACGGTTCTCCCGCAGATGATCTACACAATCCCCAGTGGATGCTGATGAATCTGCTGGCTACCCGTGAGCAGGGGCAATATTCGACAGAACCCTTCAAGGCATGGCTGCAAGAGGTGTTTGGCAAAAATTTCACCACCTTTGCGGATGTGCAGAAAGTTGGTGATGCCACCAAAGTGCCGGGACGAGAACTGAAGGTTGTGGTCTCTGATATCAGCCGGGGGGAAATGGTGGTACTGCCCGACGACCTGGAGAAGCTCTACGGTCAAAAGCCCGAAAAGATGTCCGTTGCCGAAGCTGTTCGTCTGTCGATGAGTATTCCCCTGTTCTTTGAACCAGGCAAACTGGGCAACAGCACCATTGTTGATGGCGGCATCCTCAGCAATTTTCCCCTGTGGATTTTTGATGTCAACCAGGATCCCAACCAGCTCTTCCGTGTACCCGCCTGTCCCACCTTTGGCTTCCGCCTGATTAACGCGGGTAGTAACAATCCCCAGAAGATCGATAGTGCGATCGGGGTGCTGACCGGAATGCTGAACACGATGATGGTGGCAAGCGATCGCCGCCACATCCGACAGCAGGGACAGGGACGCGTCATCGAGATCCCAATTCGACCCAATATCACCGCCACCAAGTTCAACCTCAGCAACGACGATAAGGATGTGATGTACCTGGCTGGCTATAGTGCTGCCAAGCGATTCATCAAGAACTGGAGATGGAGCGATCATCTGAAACTGCGGGGCTTCAGGCTGGATGACAAGGGAAATGTGGTGGGTGCGTTTAGCTCAGCACCTCAGCCAAAAATAGCAGCTTAAATCAGGCTTCGGAACCTCCTGATGTCACTGAGAATCCGCTCCCAAAGTCCTGCATCTGCTAGTCAGACAAAGACTTTGGGAGTTTTTTTACTGGACTTTGTTGCGAGATGCTCTCAACGAGAGCATCTCGCAACAAAGTCCAGTTACTTAGTGCCTATCCGAATCCGAAAACCCAAATTCCGACAGGCGCGACGCTACAGTGTCGCGCCTGTCAGAATTTGGGTTTTCGGATAGGCTCTTAGCCAACTTAAAACATTTATAAAAAAGAATTTGTTTTCTTCAAAAATAGATTAAATAGCTTCTATCCACGTTGCAGGTTCAAAGGGCCTTTGAATCTCTGTATTCAGTTTTCCTGACTGCCGGGATGATCACACCCTTGTGCATCTGCGCAGCAATGGTCTGCTTACAACGAATTTGAACCATCAGTTCAGTCATCTACCCAACGATTAGCCCCCTATGACAACTTTTTCTGTAACCAATCTCAACGACAGCGGTGCAGGCTCTCTACGGCAGGCCATCCAGCAGGCAAATGCAACCGTCGGTCCAGACACCATTACCTTTGATAGCGCGATCTCTAATAGCACCATCCGACTGATTTCGCAGTTAATCATCACCGATGATGTCACGATTAACGGCCCCGCAGCCACTACCCTCACCATCAGCGGCGATGCCAACAGCAACGGCAGCAACGACGATAGAGATGTGCGTCTTTTCTTCATTCGCCAGGGTAACGTCACTTTGAGTAACCTCACCCTGACCAACGGTCGGGGCAGAGGTGGCAACGGAGGCAACAGCTTTAGCAACGGTGCGGCTGGCGGTGGTGGCGCAGGCATGGGCGGTGCGGTGTTTGTCAACAGCGGTAATGTTTCCCTCACCAATATTGTCTTTACCAATAACTATGCTGTGGGTGGTTGGGGTGGTGCAGGTGGTAATGGCGTGGTCGATAGCACCAGCGCAGGTGGCGGTGGCGGTGGCTTTAGCGGCAATGGTGGAGATGCAGGGGCCACGATTGGCTCCTCCCGTGGTGGAGGTGGGGGCGGTGGTGGTTTCAGTGGCAATGGGGCAAACGGCACGACAGGCAGTGGTACGGCTCAGGGCAATGGCGGGAACGGTGGTGGTGGCTTCTCCGGAGTCGGCGGTGGAATTGGGGGCACGGGGGATGGCGTCCCAGGTCAAACGGGAACCATCGGTACAGGTGGTGGTGGTGGCGGCTCCAGCGGTAGATCGAGCCTGAATGCTGCTTCTGCTGGGAATGGTGATGACTTTGGTGGTGGTGGTGGCAGCGGCGGCAGCAACTCTGGTGGCGCGGGGGGCGGTAATGGCGGTTTTGGTGGTGGTGGCGGCGGCGGCACCTTTTCCCTGGGGGGGGTTGGTGGCTTCGGGGGTGGCAGTGGTGCCGTTGGCACTTCTGGTGGTCAGGCAGGAGGGCCGTTTGGCGGCAGATCGGGTTTTTCGGGCGGCGGTGGCGGTGCCGGGTTGGGCGGGGCAGTGTTTATCCGTGCAGGGTCGCTGACCCTCACCAACACCAGCTTTAGCGGAAATAGAGCCATTGGTGGGGGCAGTGCCGGAGATGGGGCGACCGGGCAGGGAAAAGGCGGTGCCTTATTTGTGACTCAGGGAGCAACGGTGACCGCTGTTGGTGGGCTACCCCTCTACAGCAACAACAGCGCGACGAATGCAGGGGCGATCGCCCCCGATGACGCTAACCTCTTCACTCAAGGCACGGTTGTCACAGCGCCATTGGTCTCAATTGTCCCCAGTAGTCCCAGTCCCATCACCAGTTCGACGCTACAATTCACGGTGCGATTTACCGAACCTGTGACAGGCGTGAAACTCCAGAACTTTTTCCCAACCGCCAGCGGTAATATTTCCAATGCAGCGGTGACCTCACTGCAAGGGAGCGGTAGTGTCTATACCGTCACTGTCTCGATCGCAACCGGAGGGGGGTCCCTCGGACTCTCGCTGGTTAATGATGGCTCTATCATTAATGCCAGCAATCAGCCTCTCGGAGGGCCTGGCTCATCCACCCGAATTGTCAGTAGCATCGGGTCATACACCGTCGCTTGTCTACCAGGGCGAGTGCTTACCGCAACCCCGACCAACCGCACTTTGCAGGGGGGGGCCAATGCAGACATCTTGCGTGGCTCCACTGTTAACGATCTGCTGATTGGAGCACAGTGTGATGACATTCTGATTGGCTTTCGTGGTGGGGATACCCTGGTGGGTGGACCGGGGGGCGATCGCTTTGTCTACCTGGGGCGATCCCAAGCAGACGCATTCTCCGGTTCCCTGCTGGTCAGTCCCGACCGCATTGACGACTTCAACGCGAACGAAGGGGACAGAATTCAGCTCAGCTACACCAACAACCTGCAATCTTCTGTTCGCCCAACCAGACTATTTAATGCAGGGAGGGTTGCCAGCAACAGTTTGCTGGCTGCTGTCCAACAAGCCTACGCTGACAAAAATCAGAGAACCCGCATCCGGCAGGTGATGCAAGCCAACGAAGCCGTCTTCTTCGAGTGGCGCAGCAATACCTACCTGTCGGTCAACAACGGGGTTGCTGGTTTTGATGCCAATCAGGATTTGCTGATCAACATGACGAATCAGGTGCAGTTTAGAGGGAGCGATCGCACCGCAGGTCAACTCAACGTTGCCAACTACTTTCGTTAATCAGAGGGAGGGCTAGACCCTTGAGAACCGGGCAAACATTTGTCGGGTTCTCAAGGGCACTGGTTAACTGGAGGCACTGGTGTAAAACCGCAGGGCAAATCGCCAAAAATTGCGGGCAGCCAGAAAGAGGGCGATCGCCAGCCCTCCTGATGCCGCTATCCATCCCCAGTCGGTTCTTTGTAGCAGTGCCTCCGCCGGGATTGAGGTGAGAAACGCCACAGGCACGATGAAGGTAAAAAAGAATCGGTAGGCGACGGGGTAGGCCACGGTGGGAAATCGTCCCGCCTCCAGCAGACCTCGCAACACCTCTGTCACATTGTAGATTTTGACAAACCAGATGCTGGTCGCCCCCAGCATAAACCACAGACTGTAGAGGCTGAGGAAGCCAAACAATAGGGGGATCAGCGCGGTCAGGTAAAACTGGGGTTGCAGGTTGAGCTGGCTGCCTGCATAGCCAATGATAATCGCACCAAAAATCACGTCCGGCAGTCCCCACGGCGATACCGTCCGGGTGGAGAGCCAGAACTGCGAATTGATGGGCTTCAGCAGCACAAAGTCCAGCGTTCCCTCCTGCACCTGTTTGACGATCTGGTTCAGGTTGGGCGCAAGGAAGGTGGCCGAAAACCCCTGGAGTAGCGTGAACACCCCCAGGACAATCAGCGCCTCCTGCCAGCTCCAGCCTTCAAAGGTGTACCCCGTCCGGTAAAAGAGGAACAAACCAAATAAACTTCCGGCGAGATTCCCCAGACTGCTGAGGGCGGCGATCGCAAAGTTCAGCCGATACTCCAGTTCGGCGGCGATCGAGGCACCCCAGAACAGTCCCAGAATTTTTCGATAGCGCTGAAATGCGTTCGTCAAGCGTCTACGTCCTCTAGGCGGGCGCTGCTCTTTCTCTCTAGACCATCTCCGAAGCCTGCACCACGGGCTGCGGCTGTGGCTGGAACTGGAACAGTGAGTAGACGACGTTTCGACGAATGTCAGTCATCATGTTCAGGAACAGCTCATAGCCCTCGCTCTTATACTCAATCAGCGGGTCTTTCTGACCATAGCCGCGCAGACCCACCGACTCCCGCAGGCCGTCCATCTGCTGCAGGTGTTCCCGCCACAAGGTATCGATTTGCTGAAGGATGAAGAACCGCTCCGCCTGCCGCATGTCGAGCTGACCAGGGGCGATCGAGTTGATCTGGGCTTCCTTGATGTCGTAGGCGATCCGCACCTGCTCGTGCAGGAAGGTTTTGATCTCAGTGACCGTCAGGTCTTGCAGTTGGGAAGGCTCTAGGTCGGCCAACAGGTAGACAAACTCCTGGACTTTGGTCACCACCTTATCGAGTTCCCATTCCTCTGGCGGCAGTTCAGGGTTGATGTACGCATCCACGATGTCATCCATCGTCATCTCGGCGTACTTGATCACCGCCTCCTTCAGATCCTGCCCTTCCAGGACGCGACGACGCTCGGCGTAGATAGCACGACGCTGGTTGTTCATAACCTCGTCGTACTCAAACACCTGCTTCCGGATGTCGTAATAGTAGGTTTCGACTTTCTTTTGTGCGCCTTCGAGCGATCGCGTCAGCATCCCCGATTCAATCGGCATATCCTCTTCCACACGGAACATATTCATCATGCCAGCGACGCGATCGCCCCCAAAGATCCGCAGCAGGTTGTCCTGCAAGCTCAGGAAGAACTTGGTGGAACCGGGGTCGCCCTGGCGTCCGGCCCGTCCCCGTAGCTGGTTGTCGATCCGGCGGGACTCGTGACGCTCAGTCCCAATCACGTGCAGACCCCCCAACTGAACCACTTCATCGTGCTCCGCGTGGGTAAACTGCTCGTATTCGGCCTTCACACGGTTGTAGGCTTCCCGCAACTGCATAATCACCGGGTCAGGGCTGGGTGCTTTTTCAGCGGCAGTTGCGACCCGGTCTTCAGCCTCCAGCTCGGGCAGAGAGCGCTCTCCATACTCCTTCACTGCGAAGTCCACAGCCTCCTTCAGCAGCCGCTCCGTCTCCTTTGAAAGATCGGTCGGGAAGATTTGTGGAGAGACTTTCCAGGTCTTCACCTTACGGTTTCCCGTCGGCGCAAAGCCCTGACCACCCCCACGGGGACTGCCATCCATGGGACGATTGATGGAGAAGGTGCCTTCGTCTTCGGGCATGACGATCCGGGGCATAAAATATTCCCGCACCTTCAGACGCGCCATGTACTCGGCGTTTCCACCCAAAATAATGTCTGTTCCCCGTCCGGCCATGTTGGTGGCGATCGTTGCCGCACCTTTGCGACCTGCCTGTGCGATGATTTCTGCTTCCCGCTCCACGTTCTCCGGCTTGGCGTTTAGCAGGTTATGGGGAATCTGGAGCTGACTCAGCAAACTCGAAAGAATCTCGGATTTCTCAACGCTGGTCGTTCCCACCAGAACCGGGCGACCCGTCTCGTGCATCTCTGCAACTTCCTGCGCCAGTGCGCGCCACTTGGCTTCTTCTGTCTTGTACACCACATCGGACAGATCACGACGGATGTTTTTACGGTTCGTCGGAATAATCGTAACTTCCAGGTTATAAATCTTCTCAAATTCCGCCTCTTCCGTCTTGGCGGTACCTGTCATGCCGCCCAGTTTGGGGTAGAGCAGGAAGAAATTTTGGTAGGTAATGGTGGCCAGGGTCTGGGTTTCAGGCTGAATCTCGACGTGCTCTTTTGCTTCGATTGCCTGGTGCAGACCATCGCTCCAGCGGCGACCGGGCATGACTCGCCCCGTGAACTCGTCCACAATCACAATCTCGTCATTACGGACGATGTAGTTCACATCCTTGATAAACAGTTCCTTCGCCTTGATTGCGCTGAACACATAGTGCGCCCAGGGATCCTGTGGGTCAAACAGGTCTTTCACGCCCAGGAATGTCTCGGCCTCAATGTAGCCTTCATCTGTCAGCAGGACGTTGCGCTGTTTCTCGTCTACTTCGTAGTGCTCGTCCTTTTTCAGGTGAGCCGCCACATCGGACGCCCGCAGGTACTTCTCGCTGGGGCGATCGACCTGACCTGAAATAATCAGCGGTGTTCTGGCTTCGTCAATTAGA
Organism: uncultured bacterium; assembly: GCA_964630955.1. Classification (GTDB taxonomy): domain Bacteria; phylum Cyanobacteriota; class Cyanobacteriia; order Elainellales; family Elainellaceae; genus CAZVXA01. The sequence continues at coordinate 10,350 of CAZVXA010000123.1, forward strand.
ACGGAGTCTACTTCGTCAATAATGCAGAAATTGAAGGGGCGTTGAACGACGTCCTGCATCGCCGTAGCCATGTTGTCGCGCAAATAGTCAAAGCCCAGCTCGCTGTTGGTGCCGTAGGTGATGTCGCAGGCATAGTTACGCTTGCGTTCCTCAGGACTCATTCCGCCCTGGATCAGGCCGACAGTCAGACCCAGAAATCGGTGAACCTGGCCCATCCATTCAGCGTCCCGACGTGCTAGATAGTCGTTCACCGTAATCACGTGAACCCCTTTACCAGACAGTGCATTTAAATAAGATGGCAACGTTGCCACCAGGGTTTTACCTTCCCCAGTCTTCATCTCAGCAATCTGGCCATCGTGCAGCACCATGCCGCCCAGCATCTGTACGTCGAAGTGGCGCAGACCCAGCACGCGCCGACCCGCTTCTCTCACCGTGGCAAATGCTTCCGGCAACAGGTCGTCCAGGCTTTCTCCCTTCTCAATCCGCTGCTGAAATTCCACCGTCTTGCCGCGCAACTCTTCGTCCGATAGCGCCTGCATTTCCGGCTCTAATGAGTTGATTAGCTTAATATCAGGTTGGTACTTGTTGATCTTACGTGTATTGGGATCACCCAGCAGCGCTTTTAACATAGCAGGAGAAGCGAAGTTCTGTAATGGAATTTCTTTGAACGGAGTAGATAAAATACCCCTCTGATCGCAGGTGTGACCATAAAGTCACGTAGATTCATCCTATCATCTGGGTCAGAGGTGAGAAGACCAGAGGATGAGGTCAGGCGATAGGGATTTCCTCACTATTCTAAGCGGGCAGGCGCGGAAAAACCGAAAGCCAGGAAGCGGTTCCCTGGTGTGCGGAGGGCTGTTCCGGCACGCTCAATCTCCCCTAGGGAGCGTTTTCCCACTCAGGCGTGAGACTGCGGAAGTCATAGCGAGCAGCACCCGGATGGCACGTTGCGCAGCTACTTAGACCCAGTGGGCGAGGCAATTGAACTCTAGGATGGAGTGCCTTGAACAGGCGGGAGTCGGAAACCCGAAACGGAACGGCCTCGTTTCTGGGAAAGGGGCGAGAAAAGTCCCGCAGGTAAACCCAGATCAGCGTCAGGTCTGGGTCAACGGGGGGTTGGATCTGAGTGGTGTAGTGGGCGGGGGTTTGCAGGAGCTGTGCCCAGGTCTGGGACGGAAAGACGGCTGGGGGAACAGCAAGGTGGCAGGTCGAGCAGTTTTTCAAATAAAGTTCCTGCCCCAACTGGTAGCGATCGCCCACCGGGTCAACCGTCCCAATCGCAGGGGGCGCTGCATGGGCAATGCCCCACCCCAGAGCCACGCTCCAGAACAGCGGCAGTACCCCCAGCAGCAGAACAGAGCGGAGATGACGCAGTTTTGACGGGAAATGAAACATCAGGAATCGTTGTGGGAATCGTAGGATGGATGAACCTCACCTATCGTGACGCAAACGGGTACAAAATGTTCAGTTCAAACATTTGACGAAAAATCTGTCAAATGAAGCACAAATGTCAAGAGATGACGATTATTTTGACCGATCTGGGTCATCAAAAAAACAAAAATTGGCTCTATTCTAAAGATGTTCGAGGGGTTGCATGAGTAACCTGGCTGCAGGTGAGTCGCGCTCTCCAGCACATTTGTTGATACTCTGATGCAGCCGCTTAGCACGAGTGTTTAGTTTCCAGAGGAGTTTCTCGTCGATGAATTCGGTCGATTGTAGCAACGTTCGGTTCCAGATTTATGAACGACCTGCGCTTCAAGGTGATGTTCTACCGATCGATATGGTTAATCTGGTTGACCTGTTCAATCAAGCGGCATTCTGGGCACGCGATCGCCACATCGAAGATCTCACCACAGCAATTCGCAACAGCTACCCTGTGGTGACGGCCCATGATGGCGATCGCCTGATTGGTTTTGCTCGTGCCACTTCCGATGGTGTTTACCGCGCCACTGTCTGGGATGTTGTGATTCACCCTGACTACCAGGGGGCAGGATTAGGCCGCAGATTGGTAGAAACGGTGCTGATGCATCCCCATGTGAATCGGGCGGAGCGGGTTTACTTGATGACAACAAATCAGCAGAAGTTCTATGAGCGCATCGGCTTTGAGGAAAACAAGACGACCACGCTGGTGTTGTTCAATCAAGTCGTGAACCAGTCGGTGCTGCCACTGGCCGTTGAAGTCAATTCGTTAGCCTAAGGGATCTGTTGTTTAATAAAACCCCAGTTTTCGTTTGGCGCGGCTCCGCCGCGCCAAACTAAAACTGGGGTTTTGCTGGGATTTATTTGATGGCCAGCCCCTTAGCGGTTAAGGGATCTTCCCAGCGCATCCTTGAGCGCAGCAAATTTACCCCTCAATGATCGCTGCGATCGCAGCACCACCTTTGCACAGTTCCGTCCCGGCATCCCTGAGATGGAGCCGCCCGGATGGGTGCCTGCTCCGGTGAGGTAGAGTCCTTTAATCGGAGTCGTATAGTTGGCGATCTCCGGCAGTGGACGCAGGAAAATCATCTGATCCAGGGTCATGTCCAGATGGTAGTAGTTGCCCTTGTGTGCGCCCAGGCGATCGCCCAGTTCTGCCGGACTTTCAACTCGTCGGGCTAGAATGGAGGACTTCAGGTTGGGGGCGTAGTCCGCCAGTTTATCGATCACGCGGTCGGCCACCCGGTGCTTCAGTTCGTCCGTCCAGCCCGTGCCGTTGAGACCCGTACCCTCAGCGCCAGCAATTTGATAGGGAGCAAAGAACTCGATCCAGAGGGTGTGCCTGCCGTCGGGGGCCATTGTCGGGTCGAGCATGGTAGGGACGACGGCGTACATGGAAGGATTTTCGTCGGGAATTTTGCCCAGGGTGATTTGATTATGGGCGTACTCGACGTGCTGGACGGAATCAGCGATCAGGATGGAGCCGATCAGATACTCGTCCCGGTGCTGGTGGTGGGTGAAACGTGGGGGTTCTGAGAGGGCACAGTCGATTTTCAGGATGGTTTCGTTGTTGTTGACGATGCGGCGTTGCAGGCGATCGCGCAAATCCGGGTCGGCATCGTCCACGTCCACTGCATCCATCAGGTGCAGAAACAGTCGCTGGGCGTCGATATTTGAGATTACGCCTTTCGTGGCGCGGTACTCTGCTGCCGCAGTGCGCACACCGACAGCACGACCGTCATCCACTAAGACCTGCTGCACCTGCTGATCGGTGAGAATTTCGCCGCCCAGGTGTTGCACCCGCTTCACCAGGGCCAGAGTCAGCGCTCCGGTGCCCCCCTTGGGCCGCGCCATGCCGGGGTGGTGCCGCATCGATAGCATCATAGAGCCGATCGCCAGTCCTTTTTGGGAAGGGGGCGCACCAAATTCAGAACAAAGTCTTGCTAAGGGTGCTCTGACAAATTCTTCGTCAAACCATTCGTTGAGATTGTCCTCAGCGCTATTCATCATTGTGCGCACCCAGTCCAGCGCTTTCTCCACCCCCCCTACGATCGATAAGGCATCCTGGATCTGGCTCCAACTGTACTGCTTGAAAATCTCCAGGACGGCGCTGGGTGGTGCGTTGAACATGGGCACCAGGGCATTGGTCATGCGCCGCCAGTAGTCGATATATTCAGCATATTTTTCGGCGTCACGGGTGCTGTAGCGGGCGATCTCCCCACAGGTCTGCTCAATCGAACGGTATGCCACAAAGGTTTTGCCGTCGGGGTGGGGACAGAACACCGTGGGGTCGCAGAATAGATACTCCAGGCCGTATTGGGTTAACTCCAGTTCCTCGACGACAGGCCCCAGGTGAATAAATTCGTGGTCGATCGCGCACAAATTAAACCGGAATCCCGGAGCCTCATCGGGCATCACCTCTTCGGTGGTGGCAGCTCCACCGGGAACCGATCGCTTCTCCAGCAGAAGCACCCGGTAGCCCGCTTTGAGCAAATAGGCGGCACACACCAGTCCGTTATGGCCTGCACCGATAATCACGAAGTCGTAGGGTTGCATGAGGGGATGCGGAAATAGAGCAAACCTATTCAATGTAGCGAATTTAGTGGAATCAGAAGGGACGCAAGCGGTAACTTAAGCAAATCAGTAATCTGCTGTGAATTCGCAGTTCTCGTCCCCCATTCACACTCCAGTGCGTTAGTCTAGGAACTGTAGATCAGTAGAAGATTCATTCTCCAGCTAGATGACGTTCCTGATCTATAACGATTCGCATCAGAGCCTCGCTTCTATTCATCTGAATGCGATGAATGATTCGCTACACTGCAAGATTTACTTTTCAAGAATTCTATGATTCGTTTTCTCGTTGGCATTCTCGTTGTTGTCATCAACACGATTTACGCTGATCGCCCCTACCCTCGATTCTACGTGCTGGAGACGGTCGCCCGTGTCCCTTATTTCTCCTATCTGTCGGTACTGCACCTGTATGAAACTTTAGGGCTATGGCGCAAGGCTGACTGGCTCAAGGTTCACTTTGCAGAATCCTGGAACGAGCTGCACCATCTGCTGATTATGGAGTCGCTGGGCGGTGCATCCAACTGGGGCGATCGCCTCCTGGCAAAAACTGTTGCCCTGATCTATTACTGGATGGTGGTTGCGCTGTACGTCGTTTCGCCTAAATCCGCCTATCACTTTATGGAACTGGTGGAACAGCACGCCTACGACAGCTACAACAAATTCCTCCACAGCCATCGGGAATTTTTGCAGACTCAACCCGCCCCCACTGTAGCCGTTCAGTACTACCGGGATGGCGACCTGTATATGTTCGATGAGTTCCAGACTGGAGGTGCGACGAAGCAACGTCGTCCCAAGGTTGATAACCTGTATGATGTCTTCCTCGCCATCCGTGATGATGAGATGGAGCATGTCAAAACGATGGTGGCCTGCCAGCAGCCGGATGCACACGTAAACTTTCACAGCCCCCATACGCTTCAGGGTGAACTCAATCTGCCGCTTCAGGATATGACAACCGATGAGGCAAGGGAGTTGCTCACTAAGGGATTGTAAAAAAATAACCTCATGCTTTGTCCGATCCGACCCCACCCCAGCCCTCCCCTTGGTAAGGGGAGGGCTGGGGTGGGGGTTTCCCTTACCAAGGGGGGATTAAGGGGGGTGAAGCCCTTTGTATGCCCGCCAAATTTTTAACGCAACTCATGACACCTTCGATCGCCCCTCCCTCCACCAAACCCAAGCCCCAGGCGTGGTACCGCCCGATGTTCTCCCACGAACACGGGGTTTACATCGTGCTACTGGTGTCTTTTCTGACGGGGGCTGCTGCTGCTCAGGGTTGGACGTTGGACACGACGCTGGCCCTGCTGTGTGCATTCTGTGGATTTCAGGCAGAACATCCCGTTGTGCAGCAGATTAAGCAGCGGCGGATCTGGAAGCCCCGATTTCTCTTTTGGGGTGGGTTGTATGGTGGGGTTGCAGGGGCGATCGCCCTCTATCTCTGGTTGCACTCCGGTACAAATCTCCTGTTGGGAGTTTACCTGGGGGCGATCGCCGCCTTCGTCTTCGACGGTATTTCGGTGCTGCACCGTGAGCAAAAATCCGTCACCAATGAGCTGCTGACCTTTGCTGCGGTCTGTCTCTGTGCGCCGTTTGCCTTTGTCGTCACCACAGGAACCCTTTCGTTTGAAGCGATTGCCCTGTGGCTGTTAAACACCCTGTACTTCTCCAGTACCATCTTCTCGGTCAAGTTCCGCAAGTCCAAACCGCCTTCAGTGGTACCGATGGCGGTGTTTCAGGCGATCGCCCTGGCTGTCGTGGCTGGCCTGTGGTGGTTTGGTGGCCTGTCGCTGGTAACGGCTGGAGCGATCGGGGTTTCTCTGCTGAAGTTTCTGCTGATTGTGACGCGACAGGAGTGGTATCGCACAGCGCCGATTCAAAGGATTGCCCTACTGGAGACGGGGTCGGCGGTTTTGTTTTTGGCGATCGTTGCTTTTTCTCTGTTACCTCCCACTCTATAGTTTGCGGCTCGGCTCACGACCACCCATCGATTGGTAAGGGCAGGTTTTGCCAGAACGTGCGCCGCCAATCGGCTACCTCTCTGCCAAACCTGCCCTACCCCATCGATCCTCTCATTCACCCGGTCTACCGTGTCGCTTCCAGCAACCGCGAGAAGTAGAACCGCGTCTTTGTCATCGCGTTCCGCTCAACCTTCCAGCCGTTGGCCTCCAGAATCTTCACGATGTCAGATTCGCGGTGCAGGTAAGCGCGGGTGGTCTTGCTGGGGCCAGGGAAAAACTCGCCGATCTTTTTCAGCGTCGTATAGAAGCAGGTTTTGGGCGCAAAGCTGAGGATCAGACGGGACTCTGCCAGTGAGCTAAGGTGGCCAACCATCTCAGCAGCCTTTTCCTGGGGGTAGTGAATCAGCACGTCGAGACAAATCACAGTGTGATACTTGCCTTCCAGGGATTCCAGGTCTTGCACGGTGAATGCGGGGTTCTCGGGTTGGCCCAGCTCCTTCACAGCTCGCTCTTTCGCTTCGCCCACCATCTTTTCAGAGATATCGCTGGCGGATACCTTCGCGCCCATTTGAGCCAGGGGGATACTGAGACTTCCGACCCCGCATCCGGCGTCGCAGATGGTGACATCCTTGATGTCTTCACTTTTTAGCCACTCCAGCACAGTGTCAATCGTCTGCTGATGGCCTTTGCGGATATCGAGCTGGACTTTGTTGACCTCGCCCTCACCGTAAATTCGCCGCCAGCGATCGAATCCGGTCGCGTTGAAGTACTCCCGAACAACGGTTTTGTCGTCAATGACGTTATTCATAAATTGGGTTATCAAGGTTAGGTCTAATTGTCTTGTTTAGGAGGCTGAGTGCCACCCATGCGAATCTCGGAACAGAAGGAGGCCATGCTGAACCCGCCGAACCGCTTCAGAATACTGGTGCGGAGGCGCAGGTTGGGGCTGGCAAACCAGAGACGCTCTTCAGAATACATGGTTTCGTACTCCGTGATCAGCGTTAGCGCTTCGTCGTCGCCCATCACATAGCGACCTGCAACAGCCGCCTTCTCGGCATAGCCCATATCGCGCAGCAACTTACCTTCGTTGGGCTTCTCAGTGTCGGCAATCGGCACCAGCACCGTTGAACCCTCGTGCTTCTCTTCATCCCATTCCATCGTGCCGTCCCAGCTCACCCGCGCTCCACAGAGTGCCAGCGATGGATCCATCTCATATTGTTCACAGAGTTTGATTACTTCGGGATCATCTTTCGCCAGCATCTCGATACGGATATCCGATTTGCCGCTCTCGGATTGCTTGAAGGCGAGATGGTGGCTGGTGCGTTGAGAAAACCACTTCCCAGAACTTTGCTGAAAAAACTCTGTGATGTCCATGAATCTAAATGCAATTTTATGGGTGCGCAAACTTGGCATTACTGAAGACAATCTTACAGTGGTTTGCGGTCGAAATGGGACGGGGGAGCGCGATCGCAAAAATCCTGCTGACGTGGGAACGCTAGAGGAAATTCCCCACATCAGGAGGTGGCATTTGCAAAAGCTTGGAGTCGTTGCCATAGGCCGGAACGAGGGCGATCGCCTGATCCAGTGCCTGCAATCCGTCATCGGTCGTGCCGCCGCAGTGGTGTATGTTGATTCTGGCTCCACCGACGGTAGTCTGGAGCGGGTGCGCGCGCTTCGAGATACCCGCCAGCGGGCGCTGCCAGATACCCACAGGGAAGTGCCCCCGGTCGAAATCGTATCGCTGGATTTGTCGATTCCCTTCACCGCCGCTCGTGCCCGCAACGCAGGGTTCGAACACCTGCTGCACCTACACCCCGACCTTGAACTGGTGCAATTCGTCGATGGCGATTGTGAGATTGTCGAAGGCTGGCTGGAACAAGCCACCCAGTTTTTGTCAGAACATCCTGACGCAGCGGTCGTCTGCGGTCGGAGACGAGAACGCTTCCCGGAGCGATCGCCCTACAACCGTCTCTGTGATATCGAATGGGACACCCTCATTGGTGAGGCTAAAGCCTGCGGGGGCGACGCCCTGATGCGCATCACTGCCTTCCAGCAGATCAACGGCTACAACCCCACCCTGATTGCCGGAGAAGAACCTGAACTCTGTGTCCGCCTGCGACAGGCCAACTGGAAAATCTGGCGTATCGACGCCGAAATGACCCTGCACGACGCCCAGATGCTGCACTTCACCCAGTGGTGGCGGCGATCGATTCGCTCCGGCCACGCCTTTGCCGAAGGTGCATGGCTCCACGGGCAACCTCCCGAACGCCACTGGGTCCGTGAATGCCGCAGTATCTGGCTCTGGGGACTGGTGATACCGCTGATGGCGATCGTTCCCGCAGTCGCCACCCAGGGTTGGACTCTGCTGCTGTTGTTGGGCTACCCAATCATCGGCTACAAAATTTTCCGTTATGGCCTTCAGCGCGGTCTGAAACCTTCCCATGCCCTCCTCTACAGTGGTGCCTGCCTGCTGGGGAAATTTCCCAATCTGGCGGGAATGATGGTGTTTCATCGCGATCGCCTGCTGCATCGCAGGCGGCAGATTATTGAATACAAATAAGGGATCTGCTGTTTAATAAAACCCCAGTTTTCGCTTGGCGCGGGGGTACCCCCCCCCCCCAAAAAAAGGGGTTTTGTGGGGTTTTTTTT
>CAZVXA010000124.1:0-18554 GCA_964630955.1 uncultured bacterium
ATCCTTTGTACACTTTCCTTAGAATAATTTGGGGGTGTTTTAAAAAATTTTTTTTTTTTTTTGGTGTACGCGCCGCTTCGCCCCGCTACCACCAAAACCATCAACACTTCTAGAACAACACCAAATTTGGGCTGGTGCTTCTTACGATTCCCCGAATATGGCCCGATCACGCAACTGCGGCCCATTGATGCAGCGCCGGATAGAGCGATCGAAACCGCTGTCGTGCTTCCTCCCATTCTGGTGAAGACGCTGGCACTACAGGATGGGCAGTCAGCGCTGGTTGAGGAATGGCCTGAGCCTCAACATACACTCCCGTCCCCATCCCTGCCAGGATAGCCGCACCGCGTGCCGAAGCCGCAGGCACCGTGACACTGTACAGCGGGACTTGCAGCACATCTGCCAGCAGTTGCCTCCAGGTGGGTTCCAGCGTGCCGCCCCCCGCCAGTCGGAGGGCCGTCATCGGAATGCCCGTGGCGGCGATCGCCTCCATTCCCTGCCCGATCGCAAAGGCCACCCCCTCCAGTGCCGCCCGCATCAGGTGCGATCGCGTGTGGTGCAGCCCCAGTCCCGCCCATGCACCGCGAGCATTGGGATCCAGGTGGGGCGTTCTTTCGCCCGTCAGGTAGGGCAGAAACGTCAGTCCTTCACAGCCCGGGGCGATCGCACTGATTTCTGCGTAGACCTCTGGCCAACTGAAGCCAAGCATTCCCCTGACCCACTCCAGCGCAATTCCGGCGTTCTGCATCGCCGCCATGCGATACCACTGCTGGGGCAATGCCCCTCGGTAGAGATGGGTGCGGCAGGTGGCATCCTCCACAGGCTGGGCCAGCGGCGTGACCAACTGTGCGCCTGTGCCGACCGTCAATTGCACCTGTCCAGATTGCAGTAGCCCACTGCCGAGGGCGGCGGCAGCGGTGTCTGCGGCTCCTGCGACAACGGGGATTCCTGCGGGGAGGCCAAGCTGGGCTGCGGCTTGTTTTGTGAGAGTTCCAGCGATTTGGTGAGAAGGAATCAGTGAAGGAAACCAGTCGGTGCGCAGGCCAAGCGCGTTAGCAACATCCACGGCCCACTGATCACGCAGGACATCGTACAGTAAAGTGCCAGACGCATCAGACGGTTCTGAACAGACTTCTCCCGTCAACTGTAAACGTAACCAATCTTTGGGCTGCATCATCCAATTCGCAGCAGCATAAATTTGGGGTTCTTGCTCCTGTAACCAGAGCAGCGTTGGGCCTGCCATGCCAACGGTGATTGGGTTAGCAAGACTGACCTGCAATGAGGTGGACAATCGATGGTAAGCCTCTAATGTTTCACTGGAGCGGGCGTCGGCCCAGAGAATTGCGGAACGCAGCGGCTGCCCAGAGCGATCGCACAGAATAACGCCGTGCATTTGTCCAGAGAGGCCGATTGCCTGAATGGGGAAGGATGATCCATCAGGAACGACCTGGTGGATGGCGATCGCCACCGCATTCCACCAGTCCTCCGGGTCGGTTTCTGCCCAGCCGGGTTCTGGAGATTTCACCGGGTAGGCGCTGGAGGCTTCTGCAATGACCTTTCCGTCAATGTCGAGGAGTAGCGCTTTTGCGGATCCGGTGCCTAAGTCGATTCCCAGGAGCATGACGAGAGGAGGGGGCGGAGAAAGGGGTGTATTCCATTTTTGCAAATTTCCAAATCCAGTTTTGCGAGTGGCGCGGGCGTCACCCGCGCCACTCGAAAAATTGGGATACCCCCGGAGAATATTTGCATATTTTTTACATTTGATTCCGTTTTTTCACGGAGACCTCACCTGAACCAGAAAAGCAGCGTTTAGCATATCGGCATAACAATGAATCCTCCTGGGGAGGGCCAGTTCCCTCGCAGACGCTGTGTTCCCGGATCAGGGGTGACTGTAAACGGGTGCTGAGTTGATTCGCACAAGTTTTTTACAGGTGTAACCACTATGCTGAAGCTTGGATTGATGGGGCGATCGCTCGCCTTTTTGTCTCCGTTGATGATTGGTTCGATGCTCACATCTGCGCCTGTTGAAGCAGCCACTCTGTCTTCGGCCCGCAGCAATCTGACAATTCGGTTCAATACAGCACCGACCCTGGTCTTGACGTTGACTGAAGCGGAAACCAACACAAATTCAGTGCAGGGACAGGTGCAAGCCAACGCCGATTCTGAAGCCAGTGGTGTGAACCAGTTATTTGAGAATTCTGCCTCTGTGAACGCTAATGGCACTGGCGAAATCTATGACGGAGATGCCTTTGGTCTGGCGGGAGTTGCGGGTCTATTCTCAGTCAATGCAGAGACTCCGTTCTCTTTGCGTTTTGATGCTGCTTTCAATTTAGACACCCAAATCGACAATCCACTGCTTGAGGCCGCCGAGAGTGTGGGCCTGTTGGGATTTCTTGTCATTGATGTGACCAATTCTGATTTGAGCGACCCTACCACCTTTGAAGCTCTCTTAGGAAGCTTGAGAACGTTTCCTGAGATTGACTTGCCGATTCTAGCTGCCTTTCGTTTGAATGGACAGCTCTCAACTACTAACCCGGACTTCCTGAATTTCTCATTCAGTGGAGTGTCGGTGGACTCCTCAACGGTGCGGTTAAATACGGGTTTGAATCAGGAGAGTGGAGCCGCCACTTTTACTGGATCCTTTAGCCAGCAGTTTACCAGTTCAAGAACGCTGGCGGTGGTTGATGCGAAACTGACTCAATCGAATGTTCGGGCTGTCCCTGCCCCGTCAATGCTGCTAGGAACTCTCGTGTCTGGCGGCATGATGTTATGGCGTCGCCGATCTTCTCAAACGATGGATCAAACTTCAGGGAATCCGTAGTACTGTATGGCGGAAATATAGCACTTCGCGCTTGGATAAGGTACAGATTTTTGTGAGAGCGCCGCGCTCCGCGCGGCTCTCTCTCAAAAATCTGTACTTTACTAGAGTGAGAAACGCAATAGCTTATCTAAGATCTTGCACCTTGCTTAAAGAAACACCAAAACCCTGATTCTGCCGCAAGATCTCAGTTATGGTTTGAAGTGGAGGGCTTCACCAAAAATTAAATAGAATGCTGTGTGTGGGCGCGTGAAACGCGCCCACACACAGCATTCTATTCAATTGTCGGAGTAACAACTTAAGCTGCCACTTCAATTGCTGCGGTTATGGATGAAGTAGTTAAACTCACTTGCCAGCCACTCTTCAAACAAACTGTTGAGAATGCTGTTGCGTATCTCGTCTGTCAGTGCAGCAGGGATAAATTCGCTGACCATCAGTAGATCAAAGCCTTCCCTAACAGCCCGTGGTTCCAAAATCTGACCGGGAATTGTTCCAAAAATGGCAGCGGCGGTGTCAGGGTCAAATTGCCATCGGTGCAGTCGTCCCTCATAGCCGCAGCGTAGTCGCCGCTGTTCATCGACATCATACAAATGAGCAGCCTCATAAAAGCTGATCTCCCCTTCCTCAATCTGGTAAAACAGCTCCTGAGACAAAGACTGATAGGGAACACGCAGTCGATACAGATCAACCTGCTCGTAGTCGAGACGGCTCTGGGCAAATAAACGTTCGACTTCACTGACAAACAGGGTCTCTTTGAGTTTTTGGGTCAGCAAACGATCGCGCAAGCCCGCTTCCCAATCCTCCACCGTCATTAGATTCTCTGACAGCCAGTTCAGCGTATCTGCCGCCCGCTCCAGACGCTGCTGGTAACGCACCTGATTCGCTGCCGCCTGGATCTCTTCGGCACTGACGTTCAGGTTGTGCTCTTGCGCAGATGTCGCGACAATTTGCTGGTACATGATTTGCTGACAGGTCGCTTTGAGCTGAACTTCCTGTCTCAAGAAATCAACAATTTGCTCTGGTGCTATTGATATGCCCGCAAATTCAACCATCGACTTGAAGCAGGAAAGCGTATCCACCATAACCTCAAAATACCGTGAGACTAAAATTATCGCAGATGGCTGATTCAGAGAAGCAGCGCAGGTCTAGAGCGTTTTTCACGCTGGTGCAGTACAAGGGGTGTGGGAGCGGTGCCGTTCGGACTTCGGAGTTCGTTTATTTACAGGGCCTTAGCCTTGAATAAAGGATCTGTTGATGAGGGTTGGTGAACCGCCAAAAACAGTGTTAAGAGCGATCGCCAGCGTTTGTATATTACTGCCCTGGCCCGTTTGAATTAACGTTGCATCTGCGATGCGATCGCCGTTCGTATCCACTAAAGTGAGCCGCAGATTGCGCAAATTCACTCCCCGTGGCAACCGGATTTTGTCGCCCTGAGCAATCCTGAAATCGCTAATGACATCGACGTTAGTAAACCCCTTAGAGACAGCAAGCAAGAAGGTATCGCTGCCCGAACCCCCATTTAGAATATCGCTCCCAGTCCCACCCAACAGGGTATCATTGCCAGGACCTCCATACACAGTGTCATTGCCTGGTCCCGCGTCGAGGCGATCGTTCCCGGCACCCCCATAGAGCTGGTCATGGCCGTTGCGTCCATACAGGTAATCATCACCCGCTCGACCCGATAGAATATCATTACCGCTGATTCCAATTAAACTATCGTTGGCGGGTGAACCGTGAATCGTGCGTCCGCGCCGCCCAATGGTAAACCGACGTGCTCCTCCAGAGCGGGCATCTGCTAAGGGTTGCTGGAGTTCTGAGGGGGGATTGGTCGTACTCGTTGTGGCGCTACTGGCGACGAAAGAAGGATTGGTCGAAGCACTCGCCAGCGCCTCTGCCCCCACTCCGCTACCCGGTGCAGTTACGGTTTCGTTGCTGCTGCTGGTGCCGTCAGGAGAAGTTGCCGTAGCGCTGGCACTGGCCTCCCCATTACTGCTGTTGGAGGCGGAAGAACTGGCAGCAGCACTGGTGCCGCTGTTTGATAAGTCGCTGTTTGATAAACTGTCTAATAAATTACTGCCTGAAGGAATTCCAACCAAAAGGTCGTCGGTCGGACTCAAAAAAACGGGATCGCTCATGACCTGACTCTTCAGCTGTAGCTGAACCTCCAAAAAGTTTAAACGCAACCTAGCCAAACCTCACGGTTCACCTGTTATCAAGCAGCACCGGGGTTTAGCTAGTCTTGTTAAAATTTAGTCATTGCAAACGCACATCACGGAGTTTCTGTTGCGTAGGCGAAGGTGGTAGCTGTTGCCTGTCCATTAAAGGAAGCGCCGACAGCCGCTGCTCCTGCAAAACCAGTAACGTAAACCTGTGTGGCTTCTCGTGACTGGAAACTCACCTCTTCTCTCGAATTGACTCTCGTCACAACGCTCACGCTCACCCGACCAGAGAAAGATGGCGCGGCAATACCACCGATGATCATACGTCCATCATTGGAACGTTCCAGCGGGAGTTCTTCGAAAAAATTAAGTTCACAGATTTTTGCTGAATTCATCGTAATCTCCTTTTAAGCCTGGGGACAATAAAGTGTACAAGCGCTAATATTTGAAACGTGCTGCCCCCGAAAATGCGCCCGATCGCACATAAGCCACAGCAACAAAGTCACCGCTTGCTCTACCTGAAGCAAATACCACAAGAGTGGCTGATGAACCGCCTTTAGTCTCTCCAGTGGCTAATTCTAGATAATCCAGGTCAACAATAGTCACGCTTTTCTCCTTGCCTCATGCAAATAATATTGTTCTGAACCTGTAGCTTTTGCTATCTCAGTTAGAATGTCCAGAGTTTTAGAGGGTGTTTGAGAAGCAGATCTGCGAGTCGCAAATCATCCGATCCCCCTACCTGCCCCCTTGAGGGGGAATTAAGGGGATTTTGAAGCCAGTTGCTCCCTTTTTAAGGGAGTCAAGGAGAATCCCCCAGAGTTCAACATGACAGACCCTACCTTTTCAAACATCCTCTTAGCCAATGCTAATTAGATAGGAACACAAACTACTGGCTAGACATAAAATGGTTTAAATCTAACCAGTAGTCTGTGGGTAGATCTCAAACTGCTGAGAATATTAATTAACCAGCAGCACTGGCAGCAACAGAGGTGGAAGATACACCACCAACGAACACGATGCCACGACCCGCAGTTCTCGCGCTGCTCTGGTTGAAGAAGAACCCTTGGGAAGACCTGGTTGATGCTTTTGTTGCTACTGCCCCAAATAAACCAACTGCGACAGTTTCAGTTGCAGCTGTTGCAGCTGTTGCAGCACCTTCAATGTGAGAAGCTTCAGCAACGGTTTCCAGATAGTTCAGATCAGAGATAATCATCGGTTTTTTCCTCAAAAAATAGACTTGGTCAAACATCAACTTCAATTTTGGTCAAACATTAACTTCAATTTCAGTTGATATATATAAGATAGCTTTTGACTCTCTGATGAGGTTGCCAAATTGGCATCTTTGTTGAATTAGCAAACATATTTTGAGAACAGTCAGTCATACACCAGTGCAAACATTTTATGCTAGGCATTTTATACATGATTTATGATCGGTAGAGTGATTGTGAAGCGAGTGAAATCGTTATACTCTCTCATTCTTGCATCCTTCAGTATTACGAACGGGATGAAGGGTGAACCCCCTGTACCTCTCTCACAAATCAAATACAGCGCTTTGCAAGCGCCTATGGTACGAAGTTTTGTTGAGATCCCAAAAGCTGTTTCGCCCGCTGCGACGGCGAAACAGCTTTTGGGATCTCAAGCTTAACCGCGTCTATCTACTTGTATCAGCGCAAAGCGCTGTAGGGTAGTTATATAAAAACACCGCCCTTCAAAGAGGCGGCGTTTGACTAAAAACTTGCGTTTGACTTACCAGGATTTCAGGCGGTTGAACGGGTGTGGAGTTGACAGATTGTGACTGCGCTCCCGTTTGATGTTCGAGTGGCACAGCTTGCAGAAGCAGAAAACACATCCTTCAAGGAAATGTTAATGGTTTTGGGGAGAACGCTTGCTTTTCTACACAGAATCTCTGAGCCAAGTTTGAGGGTGAGAATTCCATCACAATAATCGAGCTGGAGAGAGGGGGCGGGGCGATCGCTCCCGTACACATGATTGGCGCAATCAAAATCATTAGAGTCTAAAGGCTTCATGAAAAAGCTCCTGTAATTACATCCAATGATCCTTCAAACAGAGTTTCCAGGAATGATGTGAAAAATAGTTGCTGTCACCTCCACAGATCTTTCCAGATTTCTCATCCAACACCTCCAGGCAACTGAGATTTTCTAATCGATTAAAACAGTTCCTCAGCAGTTTTGTCTCAGGTTGCTGCTCCTTTTCATCTCTCCGAGATCTCCCCTGTTGACGTAAATCATTGTTTTCCTTCATCAATCGATTGTAGGTGCGGTAAGGAATGTAATGCAGAGGATTGTATCCAGCGAAACGAAGTATCAGTACGCATGCCCAGGAATATTTTCCATCCAGGATTGCGTCTACGACTTGTGTAAACTGTTCTGGTGTCATAGCTTTATCAACTCGATTTTTAATCTCTTGCACAAGCATTTCCTCCAGATATCCCTGATCGTCTATAGCAATCGGTATTTGTTTAGGACAGGGGGTGGTGCCCACACGCAGCTTTCGACGGCTCGAGTGAGCCTCGCCGAACTCCTGAGCGCTCAAACCGAAGGGGCTTCCACCGTTCGGACTTCGGCGTGAGTGCTTACGCCGGAGTTCCTGCACCCCGTTCATGTAAGACGGGGGGCGGTGACTACATACAGGGGTTCTACCTCTGCACCCTGTCTAAAGCAACCCCTCGGTTGCGATAGTCAATGACTGTTTTCAAGCGAGCGACATTGATTGTGAATGCCGCCTGGTCAAGCACAAAACTGAGTGAACTGCTTCCTAAAGGTTCAAATTGCCTTTCTGAAGTTTACGAAAAGGCTCCAACAGAACGTCGATGATGCGTTGTTTCTGAATTAGAATTTCGGCGCTGGCGGTTTGTCCAGCCTTCAGTTGAAACGTTTGCTGGTCACGGTTGATTTGCGTCCGATCCAGCCCAATTTCCACACGGTAAACAGCCCCCAGACGTTCATCAATGACAACGTCGGGAGAAATTGAAAGAACTTTACCTGACACGATTCCGTAATCCTGATAGGGGAAAGCATCAAATCGCAGTTGGACTGGCATACCCAGCCGTACAGAACCTGCCTCGCTATTGGGCAGTGCCGCAGACAGCACCAGGGGCGCACCATCAGGGGCAATTTCAGCGATCGTCTCACCCGCATCGGCCACCTCCCCGATGTTATTCAGATGCAGCGTCGAGATCGTGCCGGAAGTGGATGCTTGAAGCACCATGTCCTGTTGACGAGTGCGGGCCGCTCTCATCAGGCTTTCTGTTTCTTGAATGTTGGCTTGAATCTGGGTCACCTCCAGCCTGAGCTGTTGTAACCGTTGTTCAGCTTCCAGCTTACGTTGACGGGCCTCGGCCTGATACTTTGACAGTTCTGCCTGGAGACGATCGGCCTCCTGGAGCGCTTTGCTCAGTTCACCCTGGCTGCGGGTCATCCCCTGCTGCCGATCGCGCACTGCCTGCTCCACTTCAAATAGGTGCTCTTCTGCGATCGCCCCCGCCGACAATAGAGGCTGCAGTCGGTTCAGCCGTTGCTCGTAGGCACGCTGTTCAGTTTGTAGCTGATTGACAAGTTGTTGCTGGGTGCTAGCCATCGTCTCAGCCTGCTGCATGGCGGCTCGCTGTGATTCGATCTCGGCATGGGCGATCGCCTGTCTGTTCTGGGCTTCGGCCTGAAGCCGGTATATCATCTCCTGCGACTGGAGCAGTTGTAGTCGATAGTTCGATAGCTGCTCCCGCAGCCGTTCTACTTCGGCTGTCGCCAGTCGGTTGTCCAACTGTGCGATCACCTGCCCCTTTGTAACGTGCTGTCCCTCCTTCACCGATAGGCTAATCACCTCGCCTTGCACCCTGGACTGCACCTTGTAAACCTGACCTTTCGGAATCAATCGTCCCTCAGCTCGGCTTACCTGCTGGACCTGTCCGTGCCATGCCCACACACCAAAAGTACAGCAAAAAATCAGACCCCCCAGAATCAGATTACGGGGAAGGGAAGAGGGCGGTTGATCCAGAACCGACTGAACTGACTGACTCCATTGCAATACCAGACCGCTACCGTTAACCGATTCATCGCTTGGTAACTCCGATGTAACAGCGCCGCCACGAACTGTGCTGGCTTCACGGTCATTCAGTGGGGTGTCCTCAAACAAAGAGGATGGGGGCGGGTAGAAAGGATTCATGCAGACAATCTCCAAAGTTAAAATCACGCGGATTTGGGGCTGGGACTCTGGAATGACAGACGACTCTACGTAACAATGCTATGTTCGCTATTCAGAATCGCTTGCCATTTTGGCAGGTTTTATCCTGCTTCACCGTTTCTTTAAATAGCTACAGGTCAAGCTGCTGTTGGGCCAGATGGTAATACAGGCCCTGCTGCTTCATCAGGAATTCATGATCGCCCTGCTCAACCAGCACTCCCCGATCCAGAACCAGAATGCGATTTGCATGGCGGACCGTCGAGAGGCGGTGGGCAATGATGAAGGTCGTGCGATCGCGGCTGATCTGCATCAGGTTACGCTGAAACCGTCGCTCTGATTCGGTATCCAGCGCACTGGTGGCTTCATCAAGAACGAGAATGCGGGGTTCTCTCAGGAGGGCACGGGCAATGGCAACTCGCTGGCGCTGTCCACCAGAGAGGACAGAACCGCGCTCCCCCACCTGGGTGCTATAGCCTAGGGGCAGCGACTGAATGAAAGCGTGGGCTTCAGCCAGCTTGGCCACCTCGACGACCTGCTCTAAAGAAAACTCAGGACGATACAGAGTGATGTTTTCTAGAATCGTGCCGGAAAACAGAAAACACTCCTGCGGGACCGCGCCAATTTGCGATCGCAGTGATTGCATTGACACATGGCGAATATCATGACCATCGATAAAGACACGGCCACTGACAGGGAAATATAGCCCCTGAATCAGCTTTGCCAGTGTGGTTTTGCCGGAGCCGCTGCGACCGACAATGGCGATTGTTTGTCCGGGCTGCACGTCGAATGAGACATTTTGCAGAACGTTATGCTCCTCGTCCTCACTGTACCGAAAGGTCACGTTTTCAAACTGAACGGTTCCCGACAAAGATGGCAACACCAGGAGCGGCTGACCGGGCAGTTCCTCTGGTTTTGCTTCAAACACATCATCCAGCCGCTCAACGGAAATCAGTACCTCTTGAAGCTCATCCCACAGGTTCGAGAGCGACACTACTGGACTGATGACAAATCCAATCATCATGTTAAATGCGACAAACTGGCCCACGGTCAACTGATTTTGAATGACCAGCGTCGCCCCGTACCACAGCAGCATCGCGTTGCCTATGGATTGAATCAGTCCGCTGGTAACTTGCAGTCCAATGCCCAACCGCTGTCCACGAAAGGTCGCGTTCAACTGCCGGGTCAGATGTTCCTCCCAGCGCCAGCGTAGTTCCTGCTCAGCCGCCGCTGCCTTGACCGTGGCAACCCCATTCATCATTTCCACAAGCGAAGAATTCTGGTCTGCCGCCTCCGCAAAAATCTCTCGCGATACCCGACGCAGCAACGGCGTTGACCCCAGCGTCAACAGCACAATCGGCGGAATCAGGGCGATCACCAGCAGGGTCAGTCGCCAGTTGTAGTAGAACATTAGCGCCAGGTAGACAAACCCGGTGACAAAATCCAGTCCCGCCAACACCACCTGCCCCACCAGAAATCGCTGGATTTTTTGGTTTTCCTGCACCCGCGTCAGGATGTCTCCCACCCGGCGAGCTTCAAAAAACTTGAGCGGCAGTGTCAGCGCATGGCGAATGAAGCCGCTGATGAGGGTCAGGTCGAGGCGGTTTGAGAAATAGCTGAGTAGATACTGTCGCACAGCTATCATGCCCAGGCTCCAGACGCTAAACAGAAGCAAACCCAGAGCAAACACATTCAGCGTGGACTGGCTTTTCTGAACCACAATCTGATCCAGAATCACCTGGGTAAATAACGGCGTCACCAGCCCAAATACCTGAATTAGCAACGACACCAGCACAATCTGAAAGGCTAGATTGCGGTAGGACAGCAAAAATCCAAGGTATTTTCTCAGCGATGGTTGCTGCGTTTCAATCGCCGTGATTTGTGTTGTAGGGGCCAGTAACAGGGCAAACCCTGTCCAATGCTTCTGAAATTCCCGGCGAGGAATGCTGCGCCGTCCGACGGCTGGATCGGCAATCAGAATGCGGTTCCCCCGGCTACGGTAGACCACTACATAGTGATTACCCTGCCAGTGGGCGATCCACGGGTTGGGCTGTTCCAGCATCCGGTTCAGGCTGGCCCGCACCGGACGTGCCTGAAACCCCAGGGTTTCCGCCGCCTTCCCCAAACTTTTAAGGGAAGCGCCCGATCGCCCAACATCTGCGCGATCGCGCAAGGCGTATAACGGCAGACGCTTTCCCCAATACCGCAGAATCATTGCCAGACAGGCGGCTCCGCAGTCCGATGAGCTTTGCTGCTCGACCCAGGGAAAGCGCTCGAACCAATCCAGTAAACGCCGACGGGTGGGTTTGGGAAACAGAACTGGCACTTGCTCAACAGCAGCCATCGTCCCCATCGTCCCTGTAGGGGGGGGAGAGACCGTCGCAAGGCTGTTCGCAGCAGGGGCAACCGTTGTGGTCACAACCAGATTCTGGACAGGCAATGTCTGCTGAGCCGCCGCCTTCAAGGAATGACCGCCCGGTTTTAATCTTTGCAGATTATCCCAAAGTTCGGAGGACAGTCGGTAAACGGTAATCTCTGTATCGGCAGTCCAACTGGGCGGTGTTGCGTCTGGATAGCCCCAGCTCTCACCCACATAAGGGGGCGGCCATTGCTTATCCGTGGTTTGCACCTTCCCCTGCCGCAACCAGAAACGCCCTTCAGTTGCATCGGTCACTTCTGCGATCGCCGTTCCTGCTGCAATCCGCTCTACAGCCCAGTCCTGCCAAAGTGGGCGCAGATGCCGACTGGGCACCGAGTGTAGCTCCGTACAGGTTTTTAGAAATAGCAGGCGATCGCGTTCTTCGGCCTGATGGTGTAGAAGCGCGCGCCACTGAGAGAATCGGGAGATGAGACGCTCCAGATGGGCGATCGGAATGGTGACGATCTTGACTGGACTGGCGGCGATCGCCCGATATAGTATGGGCATCTGCCCAAAACAGTCCTCTGCGCCAAAACTGTCTCCTGCTTCCAGCAGGAGTGCAGTGATTTCGCGGGATTGAGCCTGGGGGGTGGTGAGTATCCGCACCCGGCCTTCACAAATCAGACAAAGCTCTGAGGGAGAGTGGGGAATATCCGCCCCCAAAGCGAATGTTTTGAGACTGTGGGATGAACTATCAGATGTAGAGGAAACAAGCTGATCGAGATCTGTCAGTAGCGATCGCCAGCAATCAGATATCTGGTTCAGTTCTAAGGTCAATGACAAGCTATCGGCACTGGGTTTCTCCAGGTCAGTCCTGATTAAATTCATAGGTCAGCGTCTCCTCAGGGGCAATATTGGAGCGGCTTCCATATCCGGTCGTCGAATGACTCACTACTGTTGCGAACACTAAGTTCTGCAATATGGGGGCATGGGGGCGCAGCCCCTAAGAAGGGAGAAACTCCCTTCACCCCGTTCTGATAACGTGGCTACGGCTATGTCTGGCCGAGATAATGCAGTGAGGTAATCGGCGAGCTGTGATCGGTCGAAGTAACAGAAGAAACGCGTAGGTTAGAGCGATCAAACTGTCAGCTACGCCACATTTTGCCACAGAACTCCAATTGCGTGCCTCCGAAAGATGTCGATGAATGAGAATTAAATGAGAAGCGTTCCCATTCCAATGAAATCTCCAGGGGGTAAACAGGAAGAACATTTTTAGAATTTGCTTTTGCTGAAATGCCTATACTTTTTATGAATTGCTTTAACAATTTGTAACATTTCTGGCGATCGCAGTCTTTCGCTGAATCCCGGTCAGAGCAAATGATTCAAATTCCCCCTGAGTAATGAGGGAATAAATTATTTGCTGGACTTTTGACTATATTTTTCTACAATGCCGCGAAACGACCTCTGCGAGGTCGTTTCGCGGCATATTTGGTTTTAGCGCCAATTTTCCCTGAAACGCTGACTGCGTCAGCGTTTCAGGGAAAATTGGCGCAATTTAGTCAAAAGTCTAATTACCTGTCATGATTCTCAAAAAATTTTGATAAAAATAAAATAGTTCTTTGCAAATTTGGCTGAAAAATCTAAGCATGATCGGTGCGATTTAGTGCATATCCGAATAACGAAAACCCAGATTCTGGCAGGCGCGACGCTGTAGCGTCGCGCCTGCCAGAATCTGGGTTTTCGGATAGGCTCTTAGTCAAAGATCCAGTACTTATCTGGAGTTTTGACTTGTTCTCTGTAACGTTGCGAAACGCTCTCTTACAAAGCGTTTCGCAGCGAAAATGAATACCTCGTAACCAGAAGCAGCACGGCGCTAAACGCCGTGCTGCTTCTGGTTACGAGGTTGTGGTAAACACAGAATTAGCTACCAATAATCCCGCCGTCGTTCTTGGTAATGACCACTGTGGCCGATCGCGGATTGATCGACGGATTCTGGTTGGGCCAGCGGGAGTTGAATTTACCTGCTGCAAAATCCGCCTTAGAGGTTGTAGCACCGGGATGCTGGACGTTGATGAACATTGTCCGTTGATCGGGTGTCGTCACAACACCTGTAATCTCCTGACCCATCGGCCCGGTCAGAAAACGGCGAATTTCGCCAGTTGTCGGGTCAGCCGCCAGCATAGCGTTATTGCCAAACTGGGCTTGAGTGCCTTTATTCTGGACACTCTCGCTGATGTCGGTCTGAATCCAGAGACGGCTGCTGGCGTCGAACCAGAGGCCATCGGGACTGGAGAAGATGTTGTCGGCGTTCAGCGGCTGACCGGACAGTTTGCGGCTGTTGTCAACTCCACCTGCCAGCACAAAGAGATTCCACTGGAATGTGGTCGCGGTGGGATTGTTGCCTGCTTCGCGCCAGCGGATAATATGCCCGGTTTCACTTTTGGCGCGGGGGTTCGCAGGGTCAACCTGTCCTTCCTCACGGCGAGTGTTGTTGGTCAGGGTGAAATAGACCTCCTTCGTATTGGGATCGATCGCACCCCACTCCGGACGGTCCATCTTGGTAGCACCCACCTTATCTGCTGCCAAACGGGTGTTGACCAGAACATCTGCCTGATCTTTGAAGCCATTTTCTGCAGTCAGGCCGTTCTGACCAAACACCAGGGGTATCCACTCACCCGAACCATCTGCGTTGAACTTCGCCACATAGAGCGTACCGTTGTCCAACAGACGGCCACTGGCAGTCGCTCTGCGGAAGGGCTGGGACGAGACGTACTTATAGATGTACTCGAACCGGGCGTCATCACCGGAGTAGAGCACCACGGGTTGGCCTTCCACTGCTTTGTGGAAGATCACGCCCTCATGGGCAAAGCGGCCCAGAGCAGTGCGCTTGACGGGGGTGCTGTTGGGGTTGAAGGGGTCAATTTCAACAATCCAGCCGCAGGTATTGGGTTCGTTACGGTAGTCCTGGGTAGGGCTGGCGGCTTTGGTCGAAGCATCGAACCGGATATACTCGTCTGCGCCGTTGTCGGCCAATTCCCAGGCATAGCGAGACGTACCCGTTGCCACACCGTAACGGGCGTGTTCCCGGGGCAGGCTTGGCTTTTGGTCCGCCTGGTCACCATTGCGGAAGTAGCCTGCCCAGTTCTCCTCACAGGTCACATAGGTATTCCAGGGCGTCACACCGTGGGCACAGTTGTTAATGGTGCCCCGGGTGCGAGTGCCATCCGGGCTGTACTTGGTTTTCACGAGATCGCTGCCGCGAACCGGACCACTGATTTGCACGGGAGTCTGTGCTGTCACTCGACGGTTGCGGGCATCCCGTTGCACCGCCCAGGTGCCATCGGCCTGCTTGCTGATACGAACGATGCTGACACCGTGGGCATTGATCTCTTTCAGCACCTGGTCGGCCACCCGCTTTCCGTCTGGTTTCTTGGGTAAACCCTCGTCATCCAGTTCGAGGCCGACTGCTGCCTTGTGCATGAAGCGAGGCTCAACGTACTCGTGGTTTAGCACGAGCAGACCATCCGACGAACTGCCCTCATAGGGAGAACGGCCCTCGATTGGGAAGAAGTGCATCCCGTCATGGTGGCTCCCAATTTGCATCCCCTGCTCAGCACCAGTATTTTCCAGCTTGAAGCCGGGGAAACTGCCGGTAATGGGTTCTCCAAAGGGGATGAGCCAGCGTGCAGTGTAGCCTTCGGGGACAACCACGGTGTCTGCCACATTCACAGGCACAGCCTTGAAACCGAGCATGGTAGTGGGGGTAGCCGCTTCCGCAGCACCACCCAACAGGTTGCCGATGTTAGAGCGGCTGAACACCGTAGCCACCGCCGCAGCAATGCCTCCACGCATCAGTTGGCGGCGTTGGAGGCGACTGTTCAGAATATCACCAAAGTAAGCGTTGTCAGAGTGGTTACAGACTGGCTCGTCAGCACTACCTCGATAGTTGGGGTAGGGATAGGACTCCTGGTTTCTCTTTCTTTTGTCACTCACAGTTAATTATCTCCTCTCGATCACGAGTCCTCTAGGATTCGTAGCGATTCTGATCCTATAAGGACGAAATTATCGAAAGGGTAAGGGAAGATTAAAGTGAGAACACCAAATTTGAGAAGGCACAGTGCTGCAAGCACTGTGCCTTCTCAAATTTGGCTGCTCGAATTGGTTC
The DNA here is from genome assembly GCA_964630955.1 of uncultured bacterium. GTDB lineage: Bacteria > Cyanobacteriota > Cyanobacteriia > Elainellales > Elainellaceae > CAZVXA01. The sequence goes on from CAZVXA010000124.1 coordinate 15,696, forward strand.
TAAACGAAGACTGGCGATCGCTCCAGCTCATCGACCAACTGGTGCATCTTGTCCTGCGTTTTCCAATAAATATCTTCCATCAGGACATGGGCAAACTCGCCATTGCGCCCAATGCTGTTGTACAGCCTGGAAATGCCTGACGACTGTTCGAAGCGCAAGCGCTCTTCCTCGTATTCGCTCAAATAGACCGGATAGGCGATCGGCGTCCGCAATACCCTGCATCCCAGGTAACGCTGTCGGATATCAGGAATCAAAGTCAAACACCCGTCTTCTCTAGCTTGGATTTCTAGCCCGTAGAATGAATCAGCCCTGCCTTTTTAAGGGGGAAGCTTCAAAGTCCCCCTAATTCCCCCTCAAGGGGGTAAGGGGGGTAAGGAGGATTGAGGGGGATCGGATGATTTGTGACTCACAGGTGTGCTTCTCAAATACCCTATTAGCGCTGATCTGAAAACCCGAATTTGGATGGGGTGAAGCGCTACAGCGTTGCACCCAAATTCGGGTTTTGGGGATCAATGTTGAGTTCTACCCTGTGAAGGAGATACATCCAACCCTAAGTAGACGCACCCTAACGAATGAATTTGTAAGGTTAAGGAGATTTCTGCAAAAGAAATTACCCTGTGTGGTTGCCTCTCCCGCTGTGCGGGAGAGGCAACCACACAACGCAGGTAAATTCATTGCTGGAAATCTCCTAAAAGCATTCAAAACAGAAATTGTTTGATCAGGAGTTGGGTATGAAAGCAGGACAACTTTTTGCCCTGGTAATGGGTATTTTATTCTTGCTGGCAGGCATTATGGGATTCATTCCTGCGCTCGTTCACAATCCTGTGAACGCTGATGTGGGTTATGGCTATCTGTTGGGTCTTTTTCCGATTAACTATCTGCATAATCTGATCCATATCGTTGTGGGTCTTGCAGGCATTCTCACGTCAATTTCCCTCGATAGCTCCCGCGTCTACGGTCGCGCCCTGGCAATTTTCTACGGTCTGCTAGCAGTGATGGGGCTGATCCCAGTTGCCAACACCACCTTTGGCCTGATTCCCATCTTTGGCAATGATGTCTGGCTGCACGCTGTGAGCGCGGCGATCGCATTCTATTTCGGTTTCATTGCCCAGCCCGGTCTGCTAAAGATCTCCACCGAACCGGATGTAGAAGTAGAGGACTATTTCCCCCGGAGTCTCTCCTAGAAAATTCACAGATTTTTTGTTTGAGGGGTGCGCTCCGCGCACCCCTCAAGCAAAAAATCTGTGATCAAATCAGCAGCACCCTCCCCACACTCCGTAAGATGGAGAGATGGGAGAAAGTTCAGTTCAATCAAAAGATGCCCGTCAGGTGGCCTTTCTGGGGTTACTGTCAGTGCAGCGGGGGGCCTTTGCCGATGTAGCGCTGGATCAGTTGTTGCATCGGTCTGACCTATCGGAGGCCGATCGCCGTCTGGTCACAGAATTAGTCTATGGTTGTGTGCGGCGATCGCGCACCCTCGACGCCCTCATCACCCAACTGGCCAAAAAGCCCGCCGACCAGCAGCCCCCCAAACTACGCCTGATTCTGCACCTGGGGCTGTACCAATTGCGCTACCTGAACCAGATTCCCCCAGCGGCAGCGGTCGATACCACCGTCTCTCTGGCCCGTCAGAATGGGCTGAGTGGCCTGACGGGATTCGTCAATGGCCTGCTGCGGCAATACCTGCGACTGAAGGAACAGTCCCCCGACCCGCTTCAGCTCCCATCTGATCCGGTTTCCCGCATCGCGGTGCAGCACAGTTTCCCGGAGTGGATTGTGGAGGTGTGGCGATCGCAGTTTGGCCTGGAGACTGCCGAACAGCTCTGCGAGTGGTTGAACCGCTCCCCCCACATTGATTTGCGGGTGAATCCCCTGTTGACCACTCTGGAGCGAGTGGAAGCGGCGATGCAGGAGGTGGGCATCGCCGTCAGCCGTATTCCGGGGCTACCGCAGGCGTTGCGGCTTCCCAGTGGTGCCGGGGCAGTGCAGCGGCTACCGGGGTTCTCCGAGGGTTGGTGGAGCGTGCAGGATGGAAGTGCGCAACTGGTGGGTCATCTACTTGGTCCGCAGCCGGGGGAGACGGTGATCGATGCCTGTGCGGCACCTGGCGGAAAAACAACCCATATCGCAGAACTGATGGGCGATCGCGGTGTGGTGTGGGGGTGCGATCGCAATGCCAGCCGCCTGAAAAAACTCACCGAAAATGCGCATCGCCTGAAACTCCAGAGTATTCAACTGCGAGTGGGTGACAGTCGCAGCTTTGAAGACTTCCGATCGCATGCCGATCGGGTGCTGCTGGATGCCCCCTGCTCTGGCCTGGGTACCCTGCACCGCCATGCAGATGCCCGATGGCGGCAGACGCCCGATTCCGTGCAGCAGCTTGCCCAACTGCAAACAGAATTGCTGATCGAAGCGACAACCTGGGTCAAACCGGGGGGCGTTCTTGTCTATTCCACCTGTACCCTCCACCCCGATGAGAACGAGGCTGTGGTTCAGGCTTTTCTGTCACAGCACCCAGACTGGCAGATTGACCCCCTGCCTCAGAATATTGCCGCTTTGACAGCGACGAGCAGGCAGAGCAGTGCTGAGACAAACGCTCCCAAATGGTTGAAGGTTCTTCCTCCAGAGTTTGACCTGGATGGATTTTTTATGGTGAGACTCAGAAAATCCTTGAATCCCCCCAGATAACTGGACTTTTGACAATTTTCCCTATAACGCCGCGAAACGCTCTCTCCGAGAGCGTTTCGCGGCGAACTTGATTTTAGCGCCGATTTTTTCTGAAACGCTGGCAACGACAGCGTTTCAGAAAAAATCGGCGCGATTTAGTCAAAAGTCCAGCAGATAAAGAAGCACCGCGGA
>CAZVXA010000125.1:0-18498 GCA_964630955.1 uncultured bacterium
TGGGCGACGCCCAGGCTGGAATCCGAAAACGCTAAACAGATACCCCTCGCAGAGGGCGTTTCGCAGCATTGTAGAAAAAATAGTCAAAAGTCCAGAAGTAAGGGATCTGCTGTTTAATAAAATCCCAGTTTTCGCTTCGCCGCGCTAAGCGAAAACTGGGATTTTATTGGAATTTTATTTTATGGCAAGCCCCTAAGGTTAATCGTTCGCAAACTTGGGATACACCCGAAGTGGCGTGGTGCGTCGCACCATGCTACGCCTGATTTGGTCGGTGAGTGTAAAAACTGCCCCCGCTGCAATCCGTTGCGGGATTCCACACCTTGCTGGTGGTACCCCCCCATTCATTTGCGATCGCCCTATGACAAGATAAAAGGAGTGATCGTTCTTATCTGGTTTCCATGTCCTCTCCCGACACGCTTCTACAAAACACACTGCAGCGGTTACGTGAAGTACGCCTCTCTCTGTTGAAATTGCACAAAGCCTTGCTGTTTTCAGAACGCACTGTTTACGAGCAGTTTCATGGACGGGTGCGATCGCCCAACGAATTCTTCCAACTGGTGACTGAGCATGAGTGGTTTGGCTGGCTGCGTCCGATGTCCCAGCTCATTGTACGGATGGATGATGTCCTCCACGCCAAGGAGCCAGTCGTTCTACCCCAGGTCACTGAACTGCTTGAACAGACGCGATCGCTCCTCGAACCCAATGATGCAGGCACCAGTCCCCAGAAGCGGTATTTACACGCTATCCAGCGCGACCCAGATATCGCCCTGATGCACGCGGAGATTTCTCGCCTGCTCGCTTCAGAGATCTAGTTGAATGGCTCGGTGCGAAGCACCGAGCCATTCAACTAGCGATTAAATACTAGATCGATTCGCCGTTGAGCCGTACTTAGCGCCTCTTCCGGGGTGGCCTGACCTAAGAGAACCGCTTCGATCGCCCGGCCTAAACTCTCAGAAATTCGGCTGTACCCCGGAAAAATAGGGCGCGACCGCCCGTACTGCGCCTGCTTCAGAAAAACCTCAACTGCGGGCTGCTGGCGCACAAAATCCAGGTAGGCAGGATTCTGTCGCGATCGGGTATTAACAGGCAGGTAGCCTGTTTTAATGGCCCACTCGGTCTGAAACTCTTCGCTCAGCACATACTCTGCAAACACCAGCGCCGCTTTTTCTCGCTCTGGAGTCGATTTCAGGATAAACAGATTTTCTCCACCGGTGCTAGTGGCTCTTCGGGTGTCTTCTGGAATTGGCATCACCCCAAAGTCAACCCTGGTTTCTGCTAACTGTCCCAGCGTCCAGGGGCCTGTGAGCTGCATGGCTACTTTACCCGCCAGGAAGCCATCCAGTTCGTAGCCTCGTTCCGGTTGTGAAAGGGTGACAGAGCCGTCCTGGATGAGGGACTGCCAGAGTTTTAGAGCGGCGGTCGCGCCTGGATTATTAATTTGAACTTGTGGGCGGTCATCCCCCTGGAGTCTGCGCTCAGAACCTTCTTGTTCTACAGATGCTTGTCCAGCAGTAGCTTGCTCTCCAGAGCTGGTGCTGCCATCTGCCACAAGCTCACCGCCCCCACTCCACATGAAGGGCAGCCAGGTGAATACCGTCCACTCGCCTTTTCCCAGTGGCAAGAGCATACCCCGCTGCCCCTTTTCAGAAATTGTTAGCTTTTTGGCTGTGTCCCGGAGCTGCTCCCAGGTGCGAGGAAGTTCGATGATACCTGCCGCCTGAAAGAGGCTGGGGCGGTAAAAAATACCCACATTATTCGTTGCGAAAGGAATCGACCAGATTTTCCCTTCGAGCTGCATCGACTCCCGTAGTGCCGGATCGACCTGGTCTTTAATGGGCAGGTCTGTGAACCAGCCTTCGAGCGATCGCAGCGCTTCCAGTTCCACCAGTTGCCCGGTGATCATGGGGGCAAACCAGAGCATATCAGGAGCTGCATTGCCCACGATTGCGGCGAGAATCTTGGGCATCTGCTGGTCGGATTGACCGACATAGAGCGAGTCAACCTGAATGCTGGGGTGCGTCTGGTTAAATTTGTCTACCAGCGCTTGCAGAACATCCCGGTTCGGCGGTGGATTGACGCCCTGCCACAGGGTGAGACGGGTAACTCCTGGAGCAGTTTGAACCACGGGTTGACATCCGCTCAGGATCAGAGCCGCGACGATCAACACAACCAGCCCGACCTTCCGCAGGGCAATCCCCCCACTGCAAAAGGCACGGGACAGGGTGGCCATGTGCTTCACACGTCGTCTCCCAATTTCACCTCGATATTTTTGCCCTGGAGTTGCTCCAGCACCCACTGTTCCAGGATCTCCGTTTGCAGAGCCTGGACAATTTTCGGGTCATCCAACGTCGCAGGCATGATCTTTTCCACGCGGAACAGCGTCCAGGCGTCCTGCACATCAACAGGGCCAACGATACTGCCAGCCTCAGCCGTATCCAGTGCTGCTCTCAGATTGTCGGGCAGTTCTCCGCGACTGATCAGGCCCATCATGCCGTTGAAGATCCGCTCATCTGCGACGGAGTACTCCTGAGCCAGTTCTTCAAACCGTGCTCCTTCTTCAATTTGCTGTCGTAGCTCTTCCGCCAGGTCTTTTTCCAGTACGGCAATGCGTGACAGCACCACCCGATCCAGAAACAGCTTGCGCTCAATAAAATACTCCTGAAGTCGGGGGGTGGTAACCACGTCACGCAGTTGGTTGAACTTCAGGTCGAGGGTAACCCGCTGCCGAAAGCCCTCATCGTCTATATTCTGGCTGGCCAGCCACTCCTGAAACTGCTCTGGTGCAGTCAACTGGCCCTGAATCCGGAATTCTGTGACCGCCTGCTGTACCATTTCCGGTGGTACGGCCAGATCCTCACGGGTGGCGATCGCCTGCTCTACAATATGCTGCCGTAGCACTTCGCCAATAAAGCCATCTAGTTTGCCAGCTTCCTGGAGATACTGACACGCCTTCGCCAGAGAAATCTCCTGGCCTTCAATCACAATAAATGGAATACTCATGCGTCCATCCTACCCCCATCTGAGATATTTTTTGAGAGAGGTAATTCATAAAAAAAGCGCGGCTTAACCGCGCTTTTCTGACTTGATACTAAGCGGGCGACCCAAGCTTCTGGGTCCAATACCGCTGATAAACCTTTGAACCACCGTCATTCTGTAGATAGAAGTAACCCACTCCAATTTCGCGGAGATTGGGATTTAACAGGTTCCGTCGGTGTCCCGGACTATTTATCCACCCCTGCACGACAGCAGCAGGAGTCAGGTGTCCGGCGGCTAGATTCTCTGCGGCGGCAACATAGTTATAGCCAGCGCGCTGCATCCTCACCCACGGCATTGAGCCATCCTTGCCAACATGGTCAAAGAAATCCTGCTGAGCCATCGTCTGACTGTAGAGTTGAGCGGCGTTCCGGATCTGGGTATTCACTGCAAGGGGCAGTAGCCCATTCTGACGACGGAAGTTGTTCGTCAACTCTACGACTCGATAGGAAAAATCAGCGGCGGGGGTCAGTGCGGCAGAAGCGGTCATGCGATAGCTGATGGTGCCGGGACCTTTAGGAAAGATTCGCAGCGAATAGGTTCCTGGTCCTAAACCGACGATACGGATGGTGTCAGCCCGACCGGCGATCGCCCTGGAACTGGCAACGATTTCTCCGGGATCAACCCGACCATTGCCGTTGCGATCCTGGATCAGTTCGACATCAGCATTGCCTCTAGCGGAGGTCATGTTGAAGTTAAAACTGCTGCGTCTTGAAAGTTGAAATCGGTAGAAGTCCTGATCGCCGCCGCCCACAAAATCAGACAATGTTATCGGAGCGGCGCTCATGGTAAGGTGTCTGGCCTGTCTCAAGCTGTTTCCAGCTGCGTCAGTTACCATAAATATCCTCCCTCGATCAGATAAGGTGTCAGTTGACACCAGTAAGCGCGATCGCATTGGAGAGGGACAACCTTAGAACCACCTAGATTTCAGGCTTTAATCTTCCAGTCGCAGAAGCTTGCGGTAGAAACCCTGAGAGAAGTCAACCAGACGAGTCCCTTTAAAGGTAAAAATGACTTCGATCAGGAAATCGACGAATTCAAAGTTCGCCAGCGTCAGTTCGTAGCTCAGTTCAGCATTGCCATCGAACTGCATCCGGCAACGGGTCAAGTCAGCGGGCAGAGACGAGACGTTCCAACTGGCAACAAAGGGGATACTTTCACCACCCTCAATTTTTCGAGAACCCTCCAGACTGCCACGCTGGTAGAGAGTAATGGCCAGCGGTAGGGCATTTCGTTTTCGCCCCTGGTAGTAGGGAGCGTAAACGTTCACATCACGAGCATTCGCGGGTTGTAAGTTCTCAAGAGCCATGCGCCAGCGTCCTCAAAGTCCCCAAAATAATAGCGAATACAGCGTTTTTCACGCTGGTGAAGTAGGGGGGGCGGTGCCCCAGGCAGGATCCTCGACGTGAGCGCTCAGCCGAACGTCGAAGCCCCTGCACCCCGAAATCTGCACCTTATCAGCCTGGAAAAGGCCGCATAGAGATGTGCAGCCAGCCTCAGCCAGGTAAGCGAAACAACTGCTACTGTGGCTAGTATGCCCGGTTGGTCTCTTTCATTTAGCAGGACGGGCAAATTTTTCTGAAATGGAAAGGCAGCGACGGGTGATTGTGTTAGGCGGCGGGGCGGCAGGTTTCTTCGGGGCGATTGCCTGTGCCGAGAGCCATCCCCACAATCAGGTGACACTTCTGGAGGCAGGGCGATCGCCCCTGACCAAGGTGCGAATTTCTGGGGGGGGGCGCTGCAATACGACTCATGCTTGCTTTGATCCCGCCACGTTAGTTCAGAACTACCCTAGAGGCAGCAAAGCGCTACGGGGGGCCTTCACCCGATTTCAGCCGCGCGATACGGTGGCCTGGTTCGCCAAACGCGGTGTCCCCCTGAAAACTGAGGCCGATGGACGGATGTTTCCCATTACTGACGATTCTGAAACCATCGTCAACTGCCTGATGCTGGCGGCAAGTAGCGCTAGAGTTGTCCTCAGAACGGGGGCTACAGCTATGGACGTGCTGAAAAAAGACGGGGAATTTGTAGTGTTCCTGAAGTCGGGGGAGGTGCTGGTGGGCGATCGCCTCCTGCTTGCAACGGGTAGCAGTCCCCAGGGCTACCAACTCGCCAGAAGATTGGGGCATACAATTGAACCACCCGTACCCTCGTTGTTCACCTTCACGGTCAATGATCCTCACCTCAGAGAACTGGCTGGCGTGGCAGTGGAATCAGCGCGAGTAAAACTTCTGGTTCCCGATCAGAAGCCACTGGAACAACTCGGCCCCGTTCTGATCACCCATTGGGGACTGAGTGGACCTGCAGTGTTGAAGCTTTCTGCCTGGGGCGCACGCATTCTGCACGATGGCCGCTATCGGGCAACGGTGGAAGTAAACTGGCTACCTCAGATGACCACTGAACAGGTGTGGCAAACGTTACTGGAAGCGAAGACAGAGCAGGGGAAAAGGGCGATCGCCCCCAATTGCCCCCTGACCCTCCCCCGTCGCCTCTGGCAGTACCTGACTGCCCGTGCCGGCCTTTCCCCTGAGGATCGCTGGGCTACCTTATCTAAAACTGCACTGCATGAACTGGTACAGGATTTGACGCGGGGCCAGTTTTCTCTGGAGGGTAAGGGTGCGTTTAAGGATGAATTCGTTACCTGTGGCGGTATTTCCCTGAAGGAGGTGGACTTCCAGACGATGGAGAGCCGTCTCTGTCCGGGCCTACACTTTGCTGGAGAGGTGTTGGACATCGATGGGGTGACGGGTGGGTTTAACTTTCAGGCTGCCTGGACGACGGGGTGGCTGGCGGGTCAAGCCATGATTTGAGAAATTACTCCTACCCTGACCTTTTCTCGCTAAGAGCCTATCCGAAAACCCAAATTTTGGAGGGCGCGATGCTGTAGCATCGCGCCCTCCAAAATTTGGGTTTTCGGTTTTCGGATAGGCACTAAACTGGAATTTGAACTTTTCGGGGATCAAACCCGTCTCTCAGTTGGTAATGTCCTAAGTAGGTAGGCGTGATTAAGCTTGAAACCCAAAAAGCTGTTCCGCCCGCTGCGCGGGTGGAACAGCTTTTTGGGTTTCGACTTTTCCACGTCCACTTACTTAGACATGGGACTGGTTGTTGTTGGAGGAAGCTCAGCGCCTCTCCAGCAATAACCAATCCCATAGATGCAACATGATCTGTCCGTTCATCCATAAATTTCACTCTTAATTTCTTCCCATGCCTCAACGGATTCTTTTGACGGGTGCCAGCGGCTGTATTGGCCACTATATTGCCGAGCGTCTGATCCAGCAGACTGACCACGAACTGTTTTTGCTGGTGCGCAATCCGAAAAAACTCAAATACAACACGGAGTTACGTCCCGGAATCCATGTAATTCAGGGAGATATGGGCAATATTGAGCAGTTTGCTGATTTGCTGAAGACGATCAATACAGCGGTGCTAACGGCGACCTCGTGGGGAGGCGAAGAGGAAGCGTATAACATCAACGTGGTGAAGACGCTGAAGCTGATTGAACTGCTGGATCCAGAGGTGTGTCAGCAGGTCATCTACTTTTCCACTGCCAGCGTTCTGGGGCGCGATGGTCAGCCGTTGAAGGAGGCGGGGGAACTGGGGACAGACTACGTCCGGACGAAGTATCTCTGCCACGAGAAGTTGGGTGAGTTGGCGATCGCCTCAAAAATCACCACCGTTTTTCCCACGTTTGTCTTTGGTGGTGATGCGAATAAGCCTTATTCTCATCTCACAGGGGGACTCCCAGAAGTCGCCCGCTGGGTCGGCGTTATCCGTTTTCTCAAGGCCGATGGTGGATTCCACTTTGTCCACGCCGAAGATATTGCCCGCGTTGTGGCTTACCTGATTGACCATCCCCCCCAAGCGGGAGAACCGAGAGAACTGGTGTTGGGCAGTGCTCCAATGACGGTCAATCAGGCAATCGAAGAAGTTTGCGCTTATCTGAATAAACGCATCTACTTTCGATTTTCCCTGTCATTTCAACTCGCAGACATCATTATTGCCCTATTTCGAATTCAAATGGCCGACTGGGATCGCTTCTGCATGAGCTACCGCTATTTCACTTACCAGAGTCCAGTAAGTCCAGCAACTTTCGGCTTGCCAGTGTACTGTGAAACGCTGGCAGACGTAATGAAGGCGAGTGGTGTATGAAATCCATCTGAGATGTACAGCGCTATAGCGCTGTACATCTCAGATGGATTTAATTCTTACCCCAGACCCGACGGTTCAACTTCAGTTCGTCAATGATGCTGATGATCAGTTGGAGATTTTCGTAATAATTCTGGATGGGCTTAAAGTTCATCGTGCAGGCGAACAGATTCGGCTCAAACAGATCTCGGTCGTAAGCGATCGCCATATAGATCGACTGATTGACGAACGAAACCGAGATTTCTCGCCCTGATTTCTTCCGGAACTGTACCAGGCGCTGCATCAGGTTGGTGGAAAGAATATATCGGGCTTCAATCTGGTCTTCACTGTAGACAGCAAACTCCCGTTCAAATTCCGGGTCTTCCAATTTTACTAATTCCCCGTGGGTACGGTTCCATGCCTGGAGCGACTGACCCAACTTACCCAGAAATCGCTCGGCTGTATCTGGCAGAACAACGGTCTTGTACTGGAAAGATTTGTTGAAATCGGCCACCAGCAAAATCCCACGGAACAGGGTGTAGCGTTCGCGGTCAGTTCTCGATCCAATTTTGAGAGAACTGCTCGACCTGCTCGACATCAGCAAGCTGACGGCAAAACCGATTATGGAAACCCAGAACCCCGCATCTGAATCCATCGTCAAGCTGGCCACGTCGGAAGCGGTACCACGATCGCGCTCTGCCTCTGCCCAGATCTCGCCAAAGGTGAGCTGAGTTTCACCCACTCGCCCTGTTACGCCGTCATCTTCTTTGAAATAAGCGGGTTCTTGCAGGTGCTTGAAGAGGGTGCTCTCTCTGTAGGTGCTGCGGAAGGTGTGGGAAGGGATACCAAAGGGGTAATGGGTCAGGTCCGGGTTAATGCCGCTGACGATCTTCCCCACAATGTTCATTGCTTTGAAATTACGGACATAGATGCGTTCGGCATGGCTATATATCGCCTTCATCAGGAAAATGGCGATCAGACCGCTAAAAAAACCAAAGATAGGGTGAAGGAGTCCCCCGATGAGCCAGGGCACGATGAAGAGAATGATCGCGGAAATGATAATGCCCTGGACTGAGGCTTTGCGATCGCGCTCCAGTAACTGCAAATCTTTCAGCAGATGGCGCTCATAAAAATTCTTGAGCTGATCAATGGATTTGAGTCGGCGCTGGGGAGGAGTTTGTGTCTCCGCCCCACTGACGTTCTTTTGCAACAGGACTTCTGGCGCAACCGCCTGGAGCGTTGCCACCGCCGCCAGTCCCACCAGAAACTGCTGCGCCCAGGTTTGCACCATCGGATCGGACGACTGCTTGAGCTGATTACAGAGGGCGATCGCTTCCTCCGTCTGCTGATTCCCCTTGTAAGCCTTCGCCAGCCAGACCTGCGCCTGGGTATAGTCAGCCGACTGGGGATCAATTTGTTCGGAGTAAGCTTCTAACGCCTGAATGGCTTCAGCATAATTCTTCTGCTTCAGGGCACTACTGGAAACGGCCAGCAGTTGTTTTAATTCCTCTGGTGCTGCTGTTGCAGTCTTGGAAGAGGTTTGCAAGTTTGTAGAAGATGCAATTTCAGCGGAGTTCTGAGAGAGCGCCGCCAGCGCTTTTTGCGCCCAGTTCTTCACTTTGGGATCGCTGTGATCGACAAGCGATTTGCAGATAGTGCGGGCTTTGTCAAACTCACGGGTGCGTTCGTAGGCGCGGGCAAGGTTGATCTGCGATCGCACCGTCTCAAGCGATTGGGGATTTCCGCTAATGGCACAGGCGTGCTCCAGCAAGGCTACCGCATCCTCAAAGCGGCCCTGCTGAAGTGCCCCCAGACCCGATTCCAGTAGTTCCGTTTGAGAAGGCATGACTTGAGAGCACTCCATCAACTGGTTTCCACTTCTATGCGCTGAACAGATTGCCCACGTCTACGTTGCGGCGCTCCTGCTCAGTTGCCTCAAACATCTTCTTCATGCGGTAGTTCATCGACTGGGCCATGATGTTCGTGGGAAACATTTCGACAGCGTTGTTGTAATCATTTACGGCACTGTTATAGAACCGTCGCGCTGCGGAGATTTGTTCTTCAACCTCGTTGAGTGATTCTTGCAAATGCACGAAATTTTGGTTGGCCTTCAGTTCGGGGTAGGCTTCGACGGCCACCATGATGTTGCCAATGGCGCGGGAAATTTGATTTTCCAGGTCAATGCGAGCGTCTCCGGTGGCACTGGCGGCGCGCGATCGCAGTCGAGTTACCTCAACTAACGTCTGTTGCTCAAACTGCATATACTGCTTGACCGTTGCTACCAGGTTGGGGATCAGATCAGATCGCTTCTTGAGCATTACATCAACGCTGGCAAACGCATTCTCCACCTGGTTTTTCTTGGCAACCAGACCGTTGTACATCATGACCAGGAACAGACCGATGGCGATCACAATTCCTGAAAAGATCAGCAAGGGCATCACAGGTAAGGTTCTCCTCTTGAGTCAGGGGTGGGTATGGGACGAGATCTGAAACATTCTTCAGAGTTAACGTTCCCAGTTCCGAGAAGATGGAGTGCAATTCCGTGAAATTGCTCTGTGAAGCTTGCGTGAAAGCTGAAGCATTTCCCTTGAAAATGAGTATTTCACTACAAAGCCCAGTGACATCACGGAGGAAACTTCAATCAAGCTTCAAAAAATCGGTGATCTTCCTCACACCAATCTGCTCGTAGAGTGGACAGCATGGAAGCATCTGCGAGAGATAGCTCCACAAGGGTGCAGTTAACGAAACAGGCTAGTTAGAAGGAGAGAGAAAAAGCTAGTTAGAAGGAGAGAGAAAAAGCCCCTTCCCTGAAATAAGAGTTAATCTCGCAGGCAGACGACTTTTTCCGATAAGGCTTGCTAAACCTTTGTAATAGATGGATAAGCAAAAGCCATATGAAGCCTCTCAAGAATGTGAGGAGCAAGGAGAACAAGATGAAAGCATCCCACTACACCACACCGGATGTTGCACTGGTCAGTTGGGCATGGCTTCCCAACCCCGAACTTGAAACTGAAACTGAAAACGCTTCACCTGCCAGCCCTTTGATCGCTCCTCCCCAACGCGGTTTTGATCCCTTCAAACCCTTGCGCCATTGGCTGGATAGCATCGAAGTTCGAGATGACAAACTGGCTCACAAACTATGCCAGATGATTCCTTCCCAATGCCCTTTCGAGCGCACCTTCAAACTGTTTGGCCGCACCGTACTCTACATTCCCCCCCTGTGTAAACTCAATCCCTTTTACGAGGAGGTGGTTGCACTGCGGTTCAGGGCACTCTGCTACCTGGCAGATGAATGCGGTGAAGATGTCAGTGCTTACTGCTAGGCGATTTCAAGCCCGATCCTGTTTCATGCCATGCTGTGAAATGCTCTCCTGGAGAGCATTTCACGGGAAATTTGTTTTAGTGTCAATTGAAAACTTTCGGTGGAGGATCAGGCGTCAGAAGCCTCTGCCGATTCAGTTGCGTTGCTTTGAGCGCTAGCAGGGAGTTCGAGACAATAACCCGCTCCATAAACTGTCTTGATGTAGCGAGGATGGCGGGGATCAGGCTCAAGCTTGGTTCGCAGGTGACGGACATGAACTCGAATTGTTTCAATGTCGTCATCGGGATCGTACCCCCACACCTCCTTCAGAATTTCACTGGGGGAAACAGTCTGTCCATGACGCTGGAGCAGACAGTGAAGGAGTTCAAATTCCAGGTGGGTGAGCTTGACAGTCTGGTCGAACCAGATAGCTTCCAGGCGTTCTGGCACCAGGGTGAGGGGACCATAGTTAAGAATTTCGCTGTGCTTGGCGGCCTGAGGAATGCGATCGGTGCGCCTCAGCAGGGCACGAACCCGCGCCAGCATTTCTTCAACTTCAAAGGGCTTCGTTAAATAGTCATCTGCTCCTGCGTTGAAGCCTTCTACCTTATCCTGAGTTTGACCCAGGGCGGTGAGCATAAGGACGGGAATATCAGCGGTGCGATCGTCCCGGCGCAGGCGCTGGCAAACGGTGAAACCGTCTACTTTGGGCAGCATCAGGTCAAGCATAATCAGATCTGGCAACAGTTGGAGCGCCAGAGCCTGACCTTTGATACCATCGGAAGCCTGACTAACGTCGTAGCCAGCCATTTCCAGGTTGACTGCAACCAGCTCAGAAATTGCGGGGTCATCATCGATGACAAGGATTCGAGGCATCATTAAAACGCTTAAGTAGAAGGATTTTTAGAGATGAATTAAGACCGATGTCGGAATTAGTAGATTCCTGTACAAAGATTATAGGCAGGATTCTAATCGTTTTAAGCCAAATGTGCATCTGTTCCGACACCCTCTACTACTAAACTAAAGCATTTCTTCAGGATCTGCCTTTGTGCCGATGCAATCGCCTGGTACTCGGCGGCTTAAGTTAACCGATGGTTATTGGTGTGGGGCGCGAAGCGCCCCACACCAATAACCATCGGTTTATTTCCGCCATGTAGTACTAGTTTGATTCTGGGTTGACCGTTTTCAGGGCATACTCCCGAAATCTATTCAGGTCTGCCTGGATAGTAGATGAGACAACCCTGCCCAGAAACAGATTATCCATTAGCTTCCCAAGAATTCCAGGGATACCGTAGGCCACAGTCAGTTTTACAATACTGCGATCGCCCCGGTCGTAGAAGCGGATGGCCCCCCGGTTCGGCAATCCATCCACGGATTCCCACTGGATAATCTGGTGCGGGACGAGTTTGGTAATGCGGGAGAGCCAGCTAAACTCAAAACTTCCCGAAGCAAGTTTCCAGCGGGAGAGTTCGGGATCATCTTCCAGAACTTTCACGGAGTCGATCCACTTCATCCAGTTGGGCATTTGCTCCAGGTCAGACCAGAGATCCCACACCACGTCGATTGGGGTTTCTACTTCTACCTGAACGGTGTGTTCGAGCCAGTCGGTCATATTGGGGGGGAACGTAGATGGACGCAGATGGACGCAGATGGACGCAGATGGGGGTGGGGCGTGGTATTCGGGCAGAAACGCGGTATTCGGGGTAGGGGCGCGGCATTCGGTGGATTATCTTTGGCGGAGGGTAGAACTTAATGGCCGAATGCCACGCCCGCTCAAGGGGTTATTTGCCAAATACCGCGTTCGTACAACAGGCAGAATTAATATTTAAAGAGGCCGACGCCCTGGACTTTGTGGCCAGTGGGTTCAAGAATTGCAGCAGCGGCCTGTCTACCGGAGATGGTTGCTCCTTCCATACTATCGATGTAGTCCTGAGCGGTATAGCTGCCTGCGAGGAAAAAATTGGCAATCGGAGTTTTCTGGGAGGGGCGATAGGGATCCATGCCGGGGCCTTCACGGTAGAGGGATTGAGCCAGTTTGACGACGCTGTACCACGTCATGTTGAGGTCGCGGGAAGAGGGGAACAGGTCGTGAACCTGCTTGAGGACGTGGTGGGCGATCGCTTCGTTGTTCTGTTTAATAAAGGGATCGCCGGGGGTGAGAACCGCCTGGATGAGGGAGCCTTCACCTTCGCGGTAGTAGTTGCCGGGGCTGGTAAGGGCCAGGTCTGCAAAGCAGGAGAAGTCTGCGTCGGCGGTGTAGAGCAGGTTATCGAGTCCAGTGGCGTGGTCAAGCTGTTTACGTTTGGCGTCGCTGTGGAGTTCGGTGACCCAGCCGTCGAAACGGAGCTGAACTGTGGCGACGGGGACGGTGTCGAGCTGGTAGATATTGTCGAATTCCTTCCACTGACGCCACTCCTGGGGCAGAAGTTTCTGCACACCGGGGACATCGCAGGCACAGACGTAGATATCGGCGGTGATAGTTTCTTCGGATTCGCCGTCGGCGATCACCAGTCCGGTGACCTTCGTTTGGTCGCCCTCCCCTTCAAACAAGACCTGCCGAACGCGGCGACGGGTATGAACTTGGCTACCCCGCTCTGCAAGATATTTCAGAATGGGCTGGTGCAGGTATTCATCGGGGGAACCTTCCAGCATACGCAGGACAGAAGCTTCGGTCTTCGCTGCGAAGAACTGAAAGATGGTGAGCATGCAGCGAGCAGAGATATTTTCAGTGTCGATAAAGCCCAGAGCGTAGGCGATCGGGTTCCACATCCGCTTCAGGCTACCGTCAGAACCACCGTGTTTGCGGAACCAGTCGGCAAAGCTAATGTCGTCAAGGTCACGAATGGTGTGCATGGCACCGTCGAAGTCGATCAGGCCGCGAACCAGGGGACTGGTGCCAAGGGCCAGGGCGTTCTGAATCTTGTCTTGAAGCGAGAGTTGGGAGGTGGTGAAGAAGGCTTTAAGGCCGTTGAACGGTGCTCCAGTGATGAAGCGGAAATCGAGTGTGCCTATCCAGCCGCCACGATTGACAAAGGTGTGAGTGTGTTCCTTCAGGCGCAGGTAGTCAAACGCGCCGACTTTCTTCATCAGGTTAAACAGGTTGTAGTAGCAGCCGAAGAAGACATGCAGGCCCATCTCCAGGTGGTTACCATCCGGGTCTACCCAGCTTCCGACCTTGCCCCCCACAAAGGGACGAGACTCAAAAATTTCGACTTTATGCCCAGCATCGGCCAGTTCAACTGCAGTCGCCAGACCCGCCAGACCCGCACCTACGATCGCAACTCGCATCCGATTTTCCCGATTCCTATGAACATTAAGTATTGTAAAACAAACCGTTGTCCTCAGGTCACCCCCATGGGTGATCGCCTAACGACTGGGGATCAAGCACTGAGGAGATTTCTAGCAATGAAATTACCCGTCGTGTGGATGTCTCCCCCGCTGCGCGGGGGAGACATCCACACGACGCAGGTAATTTCATTGCTAGAAATCTCCTAAAGGCTCGCCTGTGGTTTCCATTGTCCCACGCGCTCACCTCAAAGCCTGCGGTTATCCTTCCCGATATCGCAGAAGTAACTGCGGCAGGTGATCGTACCCATCGATACCAATTGCCGCGATCAACTTAGGCCGCTGCTTCTGCAACAGCGCTCGAAAATCCTCATCGCCCAGCCTGCCCTGGAGAATCACCAGCAGTCCTGCCGATTGTCGCCACTGGGTCGCACCAATTTGCTCCAGCAGGTACATCCCCAGGCAGGCAGCAAAAATCGTCTGGTCGGTCTGCTGAAGCTGGTGGTGAGCTTCAGCCAGGTGGTTCAGGTTGATCCCCTGCAAATAGAGGTCGCCTGTAAACTGGGCGGCGTCAATTCCTCTCTGCAAATGCACCATCGCTTCCTCTGGTTTCTCCAGCACCAGACAGGCGATCCCCAGGCTGCTGAGGCACAGTGCCTGACTCTGGCGATCGCCCTGCCGCTCCGATAGCGCTAACCCCTGTTCCAGGTAGTTCACCGCCATCTCATAGACTTCGGGTTCAGCGTACTCTGTTTGCTGTGCCCGCAGTACCTCACCGTAACCAAAGTTTGCCAGGGCATTGGCTTCACCAGGGCGATCGCCCGATTGTCTACTGAGAATCAGTGCCCGCTGACTATTGTTTACCGCCTCGTCATAGTTTCCTTGAGCGACGTAGGCGCGGCTCAGGTGATTGAGATTGGCAATTTCACAGGGGCGGTCACCCGCTAATCGGGCAATTTCCAGTGCCTGCTGGTGGAAGGCGATCGCCCGGTCAATCTGCCCCAGGGCGCGATAGGAAGAGCCAAGCAACGTTAGGATGCGAGCTTTTTCCTGGGTTCCCTCTGCCCGTCGCAGGGGTTCATCCAGGTAGTCCAGGGCATCGCGCAGGTACTTCCCAGTAAAGGATGCAAACGCACCACCATAGAGGGGGAAATAGGACTGCTGGGCAAAGCTGCGGAGAATTTGCAGCGTCACCAGGAAGCAGCCGTTAGCCAATCCTGTCCAACCCGGTCGGGATGGGTGTTGATAGAAGCCGTTGGCTAACTGAGACCAGAGGACGGAAAATCCCAGGAAGGTCGAGATCGAGAGTTTGGCTCCCACCTTCGAGTCGTAGATCAGCTTATCGAACCAGTTGACCAATCCTTGCTGCAGTCCCCGAAGCACGATCGCTAACTCTGCTAAATCTCCTGCATTGAGGGTGTCTCGCTGTTCGACCCAATCAGTGGGGGGGCGATCGAGGGCCAGAGACTGAAAGAGGGATTGGGGCACCTCACTTGTCACCTGCTTGCCCCATGCGGCCCATGGTCCCTGTTGCCCCGGTGCGCCACCAAAGCCAATTTGTCCCTGTGCCTGGTCATAGATCCAGCTCACCAGATGGTTTTCAAGCTGTCCCCAGGATCTCAAACCGCGCAGCAGCCCCTCTGCTAAGTCTGAAGGCGTGGGGGATTGCTCGACGCCCTGAGTCTGTTGGAGTTGTTTGGCCAGTTGCTGAATCTGAGCCAGACTGAGGGGCTGTTCCTGATTCGGGTCCAGTAATCTGAGTAAGTTGGGCAGACGGTCTTCCGGCAGCGCGGTGGTGATTTGCTGAAATCCCGTTGACAGAATCTGGCTACTGCGGTTTTGTTGTTGCCACCGCTGCCATTCTCCCTGAATCGTTTGCAGGGCACGGAGGCTGCGGGCGGCTTTGGCCTGCTTCATTTCATCGGCTTTGTTTTCAGCCTGCTGACGAGCCGTTCCCACCCGCTCCTCCAGACAGCGCTCAAACAGTTCTCCTGTGCCGCCCTCGACGCCCTCTGCCAGCATTTGATAGACCTGCTCTTTGGAGCGGATGTTACCTTTGAGGGTGGCCTGTACGATCTGGTCAATGAGGGCAAAGTAGCGATCGCCCAGGGATGCAGTTTCCGCCATGCGTAGACCCCAGAAGTGGCTTTAAGAAGACGCGGTTTGAAGCAGGATGCACCATCGAGACATCTGCACCCGCAATCGTCTTTTCATTATGCCACCCGTTGAATTGCAGGGATGAGTTGAACGCTCAGGCGCTGGCAGACACCAGGCGTCGGTCTTCCTTCAAAAGTTCTTGAATTTCTTCAGCGGGCAGAGGAGGGCTATAGAGGTAGCCCTGGATGGCATGACAGCCCTGCTGCCGCAAAAAGATCATTTGCTCTTCGGTTTCTACACCCTCGGCGATCACCTTCAGCTTCAGACTCTGACCCAGGGCGATCACCGCTTTGACAATCGTGGAGTCGTGGGTGTTCTCCTGGAGTTGGCTGACAAAAGAGCGATCGATTTTTAGAGTGTCGATAGGGAAACGGCGGAGGTAGCTCAACGAGGAGTATCCCGTGCCAAAGTCATCGATCGAAATACTGACCCCCATTTCCTTCAACTCCTGAAGGGTCTCGATGGTTGCTTCGACATTCTCAATCAGGCTGGTTTCCGTCAGCTCTACCGTCAATAACTTTGGATTGAGTCTCGTATCTTCTAATGCCAGCGCAATCGTTTGTACCAGATTCTTTTGCTTGAACTGACGACCGGACAGATTCACCGAAACTTTTAACGGCAGCAGGCTCAGCTCCTGCCACTGTTGCGCCTGGGCGCAGGCGGTTCGCAGCACCCACTCTCCTAATGGAAGAATCAGGTTTGTGGTCTCTGCCAGCGGCACAAATTTTGCCGGAGGCACCAGACCACGGATAGGATGCTGCCACCGCAGGAGTGCCTCCATCCCAATCATGCGCCCGGTAATCAGGTTGACCTGGGGTTGGTAGTAGAGAAGAAACTGCGATCGCTCCAGTGCTCCACCCAGGTCGGCCTCCAGTGATCGACGCTCGGCATCCGCCTGATCCAGCGACTTCTCATAAAATTGATAGCCCTTTGTGCCCTGATGCTCACACCAGCGACGGGCGAGGTCGGCATGATTCAGCAGACGGTCTGGGTTGGGTCCACTATCGGACGAGAGCGAGATACCCAGACTGGCCTGTAGATGTACTGATTCGCCGTTGAGATTGAGCGGTTGGGTAATGGTCTTCAACACTTGTAATGCTGCGGTTTCGACATCCTCCTGCGACAGGTTCCCCTGCAAAATCAGGCAAAACTCTACCCCACTCAGGCGAGCGACAGTTTTGTTTGGTTGCCCACACTGGACGAGTCGTTCCGCCACAGTTTGCAGCACAGCATCCCCTCCGGTGTAGCCGAAGGTGTTATTGATCACACTAAATTTGTTGAGGCTAAGGTGCAGCAATGCGACTAATTGCTGCTGGCGGTGGTTTTGCTGAAGTGCTTCCTGCAAACGATGTCGCAGCAGGATTCGGTTTGGTAGGTTGGTCAGGGGGTCACAGTAGGCGACCTTGTTTAAGGTTTCAGCCGCCCGCTTCATTTCTTCGATGTAGGGCTGAGTCAGGGTTTCCTGCTTTTTAAGTCGCGAACTCACTGCTTCGACCAGTTCATCTTTGGTGAAGGGCTTGGTGAGATAGTCGTCTGCTCCAAGGTTCATCCCCTGACGCATATCTGAACGATCAGATTTAGCTGTCAAAAAAATAAATGGAATATTTGCAGTTTCAGGGTTCTGTCGAACTTGCTCCAGCACACCATAACCATCAAGGCTGGGCATCATCACATCGCAGATGATCAGGTCAGGCAGATAAGCCGCCGCTAATTGAACACCAACTGTGCCGTTTTCTGCCTCAACTGCCTGAAACCCACTGCGATTGAGAATGATGGCAATATTGTTGCGAATAGGCTGCTGATCTTCAATCACTAAGATGACTTTCAAAGCCCGTCTCCCCTTGGCTCATTAACAGTATCATTGCTATCTTTCAATTTAAAATTCTGCCGTAAAAACAGATTGGATCTGACTGTCATTAATGAACGCTGAATTGTTTTAACAAGGCTTGCTTTAGTTCCCGTACTTGTAATCCAAAGTAGTTCGACATTGCGCGACTGGCAGAGGGTCTCCAAACCCAAGTGTTCCCAGTGTGGTTTCTGGAACTACGGCTAAGGGCGAATAACTGATTAGGATACGTTATTGATTTTTGGGGTTTTAATTTGCTGAGTCTATAATGATTCGATTTGATTGGTGAGAGGGGGGTAAAGTTGAACACCCTGAGTGGGAGTAACGCCCCCCACTCAGAGGATGTTTGAATAAAGAAACGTTGCCTGGTTAGAGTGGCGCACGAATCGCGCCACTCTAACCAGGCAACTAGGCAACGTTCGCTTGGCGAACTAGGGGGTCGGTTATCTGGCTCCCCTTCTCCTACAGGAGAAAGGGCTGGGGGATGAGAGAATGGCGTTGGGATAAAAGAGGAAGGTTGGGGGGGGAAGAATCAAACTCCTACTCCTGCGTCTGGCTTTCAACTCTGTTGGTAAGTACTGGAATTTTGCCTATTTCCTCTATGGTGCCGCGAAACGCTCTCTGTGAGAGCGTTTCGCGGCGAACTTAATTTTAGCGCCGATTTTTCTTGAAACGCTGGCGCTGCCAGCGTTACAAGAAAAATCGGCGCGATTTAGTCAAAAGTCCAGTAAGTAAATGGGCGTGGAAT
>CAZVXA010000126.1:0-18467 GCA_964630955.1 uncultured bacterium
GGCGATCGCCATTATGTACCAAGTAAGTGGGCGTGGAAAAAGTCGAAACCCAAAAAGCGGTTCCGCCCGCTGCGCGGGCGGAACCGCTTTTTGGGTTTCAAGTTTAATCGCGCCTATCTACTTAACTTTATGCAAGGCATCAGGGCGAGTGTAATGTATGCTGCGACAAATACAGCTTTTTAAAGATTCCACATAAGCGGAAAAGCTTTCCCAACTCTATCCCCAGGTTAATTGGAATTCGCATTGCTCTTCACAGCACTTTGCACTGACCTAAAAACCAAATTTTGATTTAGGAACCGCACGGAGCACTGTTCCTAAATCAAAATTTGTACCTGATGCACTTGCAAAGCGCTGTAGTTATAAGCGATGGATTGCAACTTGCCGTCCCATTTCTGAATTATTAAACTGAAGTGGCTCGTTGAAAGTCACTTGTAATGATGACTACTGTATGAGGAGTTGTCCGTGAGCATTTACGCGTTCTTTTCAAATCGCCGGATGGGATTGCTGCTGGCTCTGCTGGGAAGTTTCCCGTTGATGGTAGAGTCGGCGATCGCAGTCGAAGAAACTCGTCGCCCAGAATCCTCGGTGGTCACCCCCGCTTCTGAACCCTCTGTTCTGGCAGGGAGTATCGCCTCTGCTGAACCCATCCCTTCCGTTGCTGAGGTGCTCGAAACCAGCGCTCAAATCTCAGTTTCGGGGTTGGTGGATGAGATGGTGGGTGGCTCACCACTGGATCAGGTCACCTCCGTCACCCAGTTGTCGGATGTGCGCCCTACGGACTGGGCTTTTCAGGCGCTGAGCCGATTGATTGAGAACTATGGCTGTATTGCAGGCTATCCTGATGGTACCTACCGGGGAAATCGTCCCCTCACCCGCTATGAATTTGCCGCTGGCTTGAATGCCTGTCTGGACGCCATTTCCGAACGGATTGGGACTGGCATCAGCCGTGAAGACCTGGACACCATTCGCCGCCTGCAACAGGAGTTTCAGGCAGAACTGGCAACCCTGCGGGGTCGGGTCGATGCCCTTGAAGCTCGCACCTCTGAGCTGGAGGCCAACCAGTTTTCGACGACAACCAGGCTCAACGGGGAAGTTATCTTTAGCTTCGCGGGGGCTGGCGGCAGCTATCCTGGCTCCACCGATGCCGATGCCACTCCTGCCATTCTCAGCCCTGCGGCTCTCAATGGTGATCCGGGCACAAACCCCAATATTGTCTTCAACCAGCGCACCCGCCTGAATCTGACCACCAGCTTCACCAACGGCAGCACCCTGATCACGGGACTCCAGTCGTTCAATTTTTTGGGCGACCCCAGCAGTCTCCAGGGAAGCCTGGGCTACTCCGATGTACTGGGGTTGAATTCTAGCCAGGTTCGCCTTGGGGTTGAACCCCAATTCTCTGGCGTAGACCCCCGTCGCCTGACTGCTCGCAGCGCCAACAGCGTTGATCTGTATAAGCTTCTGTACATTTTCCCCAGCGGCATTCGTAACCTGACCCTGTTTGCTGGAACCAATGCTGAAACTTCCGATGCCTTCCCTGCCATTTCTCCCTTTGCCGGTGAAGGTCAAGGGTCCATCTCACGCTTTGGCCAGTACAACGCCGCCTTCAGAGTGTCGGGTGGCACCTCTGGCACGGGTCTGGCCGCAGCAGTCGGCCTCATCTGGAATCCTGCTCCAGCCTTTGATTTCCGGGCGTTATACGGCAGCGTGAACGCCTTCCTACCCCAAAACAATCCGCTGGATCTGGCATCGTTTACGGCAGACACTGCAACTCCCCTGGGAGCAGGCTTCTTCAGCGGCAGTACGATCGCAGCCGCTCAGCTCACGATTCGCCCTGCCCCCACGCTGGACATTGGGCTGAACTACGCCAATAGCTATCACCAGATCAACATTCTGGGAACAGGTCTGGCAGCGGCTGACATTGGCTCAGTCCTGTTTGCACCCGGTGCAGCAGGCAGCGATCGCTGTGCAACGGTTGGGGCATTCGCCTCGGCAGACGGTCTATGCGCAATCACCCCCGGCTCTCCTACAGGCCAGCGGGGGCCAACGCTGATTGCGATTGGCAGCGAACCGATTCGCATGAACTCTATCGGTGCAACGCTGACCTGGAGGTTTGCTCCCAAGGTCTCCTTCACTACATCGGGAGCTTTTCTGTTTGCGGATCTCGTGAATGTTAATGCTTCCACGACCTTCACCAGTTGGATGGTAGGACTTCACGCTCGAGATTTATTGGGTGCTGGCAGCAGTGCCGGTATCCTGTTTGGTCAGCCGCTCTATCGCTCCTCAACGGGTGGCAGCGCCCTGCGTCGTCTTGAGAACGCCACTCCCTATCACCTGGAAGGTTACGTCAACTTCCGCGTGTCCGACAACATCAGCATCACGCCGGGTGTTTTCTTCGTGTTTAATCCTGAAGGCTTTAGCGGCAACCCCACAGCAACTGTAGGCGTAGTGCGGACAACCTTCACCTTTTAAACTCGACGTTTGACTAAATCGGTACTAACTGGACTTTTGACTAAATCGCGCCGATTTTTTCTGAAACGCTGTCAGAGCCAGCGTTTCAGAAAAAATCGGCGCGAAAATTAAATATGCCGCGAAACGATCTCCCTGAGATCGTTTCGCGGTATCTCAGAAAAAAAGCGGCGCAATGTACTGCGCTGCTTCACGCTTTGTCCTGCAAATAGCTGGTCAAGCGGGACAGATCCAGGTAAGACTCCACCACATCTGCCAGAACATCCAGCATCATCTCCCGCTGTTCCCGATAATTAGAAATGCCAGTTGGCAGTGACTTCAACCCCCGCTGCTGACGTAAGCGATTCAGCCATGCCCGACGCCAGGGGCCATTGTCAAAAATGCCGTGCAGATAGGTGCCCCAGATCGATTGGGTGGAATCGACCAGTCCTAAATTCTTGTCGTCAAACAGCGGCTGGTAGGTCACATCGGGACTGCCTTCCTCTCCTTCCGCCAGATGGCTGCGCCCCTGATGGATTTCATAGCCCAGTACAGGCAGGCCAACCTGCGGGAAATTGGACGAAACCTGTCGCTGACGAGCCACTTTCTGTCCTGTAATGACCGTCCGCAGCGGCAGCAACCCCAGTCCCTTATAGCGTCCCTCCTGTCCCTCAATGCCCTCCGGGTCAGCCAGCATCCGCCCCATCATTTGAAAACCGCCGCAGATGCCCAGCACGGTTCCCCCGGCAGCCGCATAGTTTTGAATCGCTTCCGCCAGACCTGTACGCTGGAGCGCAATCAGGTCGGCGATCGTTGTCTTGGAACCAGGGAGAATCACGGCGTCGGGGTAGCCGAGGGAGTCTTTCAATCCGACGTAGCGCAGATTCACCGTTGGTTCGGCCTCCAGGGGATCGAAGTCGGTGAAGTTAGAGATGCGGGGGAGTCGAATTACGGCAATGGTGAGGTCGTTGCCTCCGGAGGGCGATCGCTCCATCAAAGAAAGCGAGTCTTCCGCCGGGAACGGCTGGTCGATCCAGGGAACCACGCCGACAACCGGAATTCCGGTGCGCTCCTCCAGCCAGTCAATACCGGGTTGCAGTAGCGATTTCTGGCCGCGAAACTTGTTGATAATAATGCCTTTGATCAGCGATCGCTCCTCTGGTTCCAGCAGTTCCAGTGTCCCGACCACGTGGGCGAAGGCTCCTCCCCGCTCGATATCCACCACTAAGAGGGTCAGGGCATTCAGGTGTTTGGCCACCCGCATATTGGTCAGGTCGCGGTGTTTCAAATTGGGTTCTGCGGGGCTTCCTGCCCCTTCGCAGATCAGCAGGTCAAACTCCTCGCCGAGGCGCTGGAGGGACTCCTCGATTGCCTGCCAGCCCGGCTCAAAGAACTGCTCGTAGTAGTCAGCAGCACCGACCCGGCCTACCGCCCTCCCCTTTAACACCACCTGCGAGGTCATATCCCCTTGAGGTTTGAGCAGGATGGGGTTCATCTCAATGCGAGGAGCTACCCCTGCTGCCCATGCCTGTACCGCCTGGGCATGCCCAATCTCTCCCCCGCTGGCGGTGACATAGGCGTTGTTTGCCATGTTCTGCCCCTTAAATGGAGCCACCCGCCACCCGCGCCGACTGAGAATCCGACAGAGCGCTGCCGTCAGCATCGACTTCCCTGCATGGGACGTTGTTCCAACAATCATCATGGCTTTCATCGCGGACCTCCAGGGAATCTGATGCAGGCGTGGGGCATAGGGAGGGAAAGGGGTGGATGGGTGGACGGGTAGGGGCGCAGCATTCGGCAGATAACTTTTGGCGAAGTCCCAGAACGTTAAGACCGAATGCTACGCCCTGATACATTGGCCACAGTCGAGGGGTGTCAAGGGCAATATCACGCCCAGAAGTTTATTAGAACCAATCAGGACGGCGTAACCAGCGATTTAGTAGATTTTTCAGGCGACCGAAGAGAGTCGGAGGTGGCGGAAAGCCGCTGGCCTCCCACTGGGTAACCAGTTGCCGCCCCAGGGGGGTGAGGCGGAAGCTGTCAGTCAGTCCCTGACCATCGACCTCCCGTCGCAGCAGCCCAACCTGGATCAACCAGGCAAGGGCATTGTCTGCCATCAGTTCAGATAGCACACTGCGGGTGTAGTGTTTTTCTACACCCGCAGGCCCTGCAATCGCGCGCAAAGAAACCCCTTGCGATCGCAGGGCCACAAACAGGGGAAGCAGGAAGGGGGCACAGCGAACGGCCAGTTCGGCACGATCAACTGTTGCCGCAGAGTAGGAGTTAGAAACGGTTGGACTGGAAGTAGATGTCATGAAAAACGATAGAGGGATAGAGCGAGGAGATATCAGGGAAAAACTGGATCACCGTTGCTCTTGTAAAGACAGACTGCATTCCTGGTATATCCTATTTTGCAGTGTTCGGCGGCATTCGCCATCCGAGTCCGACCAAACAGCGCATCATGAGTTTGCCATAACAATGTCCTTTTGTAACTTCAAATACATATTTATCCCTTCCAAGTGTCCACAATCATAGGCATCAAAATTTGGTATCAATAAAGTTCAGGTTGGTAACCTCATCGATCTCGGCAACTATCAACAGTTTTTCTGAAATCAGAGACATTGATCAGGATCAGTAAACTTTTAAATTCATCTACCTTGAGGTTTAAATTCTCAAGCCTGCTCACGGTAAATTGAATCCTGTCAAATTGCTGCTGATGGTTTAAGTATTGCCCGTTCAGATACCAATCTCATATCTCTCAGATGTAGACCCAGGAAAAGTAGACCTGGGAATCATCTATCTGACAATCCAGTGGCTTCTAGGGTTCCGATCTGAAGTTCAGACGACTGGTCCGAGAGAAGCAAGCCGATCAAAGGGGCGGAATTGCCCCAGACAATCGGCTCCACGGCGGGATAAAAGCCCGGGAGAGACAGCAGCCGGAGGGCTGATGGACTCCCGGGCTTTGGTCTGTATAGGCGGGCAACCACTCGTTTTCTTGCACTTCCATTGAGTAACTTTCATGACAGAAAATCCCCTATTTCAAAGTCCAGACGCGAACGGAAATCGCCTCTCGCAGGCTCAACAAGCACTAGAACTGGAGGCACGGTTACCGTTGACAGGCTGGCAGCAGGAGGTATCGCGGGGGCTGGAGTATGGGCTGGAGGCGGCAGAGAGCATTCGCGATCGCTCCATTCCCACCTTCTCTCGTGGCGAACTCCCCCACTTCGCAGGCATCAACACCTTCCTGAAAGCACCCTACCTGGAGGATGTACGTAAGGTCGGCGAATATGACGTGGCGATTGTGGGGGTGCCCCATGACTCTGGCACGACCTATCGCCCCGGCACCCGCTTCGGCCCCCAGGGCATCCGCCGTATCTCTGCCCTTTACACGCCTTACAACTTTGAGCTGGGCGTCGATCTGCGAGAGCAAATTACCCTCTGCGATGTCGGCGATATCTTTACGATCCCCGCCAACAACGAAAAATCCTTTGACCAGATTTCCAGGGGCGTTGCCCATATCTTCAGCTCAGGGGCGTTCCCGATTATTCTGGGGGGCGATCACTCGATTGGATTTCCCACCGTGCGGGGAGTCTGCCGCCACCTGGGGGACAAAAAGGTGGGCATTATCCACTTCGATCGCCATGTAGACACCCAGGAAACCGACCTGGATGAACGGATGCACACCTGTCCCTGGTTCCATGCCACCAACATGGCCAACGCTCCCGCCAAGAATCTGGTGCAGCTCGGTATCGGTGGATGGCAGGTGCCCCGCCCCGGTGTCAAGGTCTGTCGAGAGCGGGCGACCAATATCCTGACCGTCACTGATATTACAGAAATGGGCATTGATGCCGCAGTAGAGTTCGCCCTTGAACGCGCTTTGGACGGCACCGACTGCGTCTATATCAGCTTCGACATTGACTGTATCGACGCAGGCTTTGTGCCCGGTACTGGCTGGCCAGAACCCGGTGGTCTACTGCCCCGTGAAGCCCTGGCGCTGCTGGGCAAGATCATCCAGAGAGCGCCCGTGTGTGGGTTGGAAGTAGTCGAGGTGTCTCCCCCCTACGACATCAGCGACATTACTTCCCTGATGGCCACCCGCGTGATTTGTGATGCGATGGCGCATCTGGTGCTGTCGGGTCAACTCCCGCGCAAGGAGAAACCCGCCTACATTCACTCCGAAGCCAACCTCCAGGTCGATATGGCCTGGACGTAGGCACCCACCGTTCTCGAACCTCCAGACACTAACCATGCACGAAACCGATATGACCAAAGCGCTCATCCTGACGATTCGCGATTGGTGGGAGACAGAAGGCCATCCCCAGATCTCGCGGGTGCATCTGACGGTGGGCAAGTTTACCTGCGTGGAACCCGTCAGCCTCCAGTTTGCCTTTGAGGTGCAGACGCGCAATACCTTCCTGCAGGAGGCCCAACTCGAAATCCAGGAGGTTCCCCTCGTGGCATTCTGCCATTCCTGCCAGAAAGAATACGCCCCCGAAATCGGCATTCAGTACGCCTGTCCAGACTGTCGATCGCCCATGGAAGACATTCGTTCAGGCCGTGAATTAAAGATCGATCGGATCGAATATGCGATGGAGATGGCTGGGAGGGGCGATCGGACTGGTTAGTGTCTGCGCTCTGGGAAGGTGCAGCCTTCACGAACCTTCCGCGACCAGGGCAAATGTATACGGGGGCGGTGTTCTGCTTTGAGATCTCTCGACTTCGGCGTGTGTGTAAGGGCGTAGCATTCGGCCTTGACGTTCTGAGCTGAACCATCCCATATCTGCCGAATGCTATGCCCCTACCCACCCATCCACCCATCCACCCATCCACCCATCCACCCCCCCACCTCCTTCCCATGCACCAAACCTTCGACGCCGCCCTCGGAATTAACCTGCTCCACGCCAACCAGGAGGGAGCTGACCACAATCGCGCTCACTTTGACGAATGGGGCATTACCTGTCTGAACCTGATGAGTAGTCCGGGGGCAGGTAAGACCTCCCTGCTGGAACGCACTCTGGCTGCCCTCACTCAGGAACTCAAAATTGCTGTGATTGAAGGCGATATGACTACGGAACTGGACGCCGATCGCCTCAGACGGTTTGGTGTTCCCGTGATCGCCATTAACACTGGACGCTCCTGTCATCTGGATTCCAAAATGGTGGCGGGGGGCATTCACCAACTGAAACATCAGTATGACCCCAACGAATTTGAGCTATTGCTGGTTGAGAATGTCGGCAATCTGGTGTGTCCGGCTGAATTTGAGGTGGGGGAACACGCCAAAGTTGCCCTGCTCAGCGTGACGGAGGGCGAGGACAAGCCGCTGAAATATCCAGTGATGTTTCAGGAGGCTGACTGTTTGCTGATTACCAAAACGGATCTGGCTCCCTATGTCGATGCTGACCTGGAGCGAATTGCAGCAAACGTTCGCCAGATGAACCCCCACGTCACAATTATTCCCGTCTCTGCCAGAACGGGTGAAGGTTTGGTTACGTGGTACGACTGGGTGCGATCGCAGGTACGCGATCGCGCCATCCATCAGTGTGGGATGACCGCAGAACTGGCCAACTGCTGACTCTGTGGTCATCCCACCTGAATATTGACTGAGCCGAGAGCGGCGCGCTTCCCCCCAGCCAACCCACTTTTCTCGTGCCGGTTGTCTATCCTCCTCGCTTTAAGACCTATGACAATTCGCAAATTTCTATCTCTGTGTACTGTCTTTTGTGTGGGGCTGTTGCTCGCCGTGAGTTGTGCTGCCCCAACAACGACCTCCAGTACTGGCGGTTCTCCGGCTGCGGGACCACCCGTCAGGCTCGGCTTCAGTGCCTGGCCTGGCTGGTTTCCGTGGCAGGTGGCTCAGGAACAAGATATCTTTGCTCAGAATGGCGTCAACGTAGACCTGAAGTGGTTTGATGGCTATCTGGATTCGATTAATGCCCTGGCTGTGGGTCAACTGGATGGCAATAGCCAGACGCTGAACGACACCATCAGCTCTGTGTCTGGCGGAGCCGATCTGGTGGTCGTATTGACCAACGATAACTCGACCGGGAATGACCAGATTATCGTGCGCGAGGGCATCAACAGCATTCAGGAGCTCAAGGGAAAGAAAGTTGCCGCTGAAGAGGGTACTGTCGATCACTTTCTGCTGCTGCTGGGGCTGCAACAGGCAGGCATGAGTCAGAAGGATATCCAGTTCCAGCCCCTGGAGACAGGAGCTGCTGCCGCTGCCTTTGCGGCAGGCCAGGTGGATGCTGTCGGGGTATTCGCTCCCTTTACAACGAAGGCACTGGAGCGCCCTGGTAGCAAGGCTCTGTTGACCTCCAAAGATTTTCCCGGTGCGATCTCCGACCATCTGGTGGTGACCCGCAAGATGGTGAACGAGCGCCCCGATGATGTGCAGAAGCTGGTGAACTCCTGGTTTGCCACCCTGGACTTCATGAACAAAAACCAGACTAAGGCAATCGAGATTATGTCTAAAAGAGCCGCTGTGACGGTCGAGGAATATAAAGAATACGACGCCGGGACTCAAATCTTCACCCTGGAGGACAACCTCAAAGCATTCCAACCCGGCAATTCGATGGCCTCTCTCCCCTACGCTGCCGAGGAACTGTCAAAGTTTCTGACGGAGTCGGGGTTGGCCAAGCAGAAACCCGACCTCAGCAAACTGTTTGATGATCGCTTTGTCAAAGCCTATGCCGAAAAGGCGGGCAAGAGCTAACCCTCCCTGTCCCTCCCCTGGCCAAGGGGAGGGTGAAACCGTATTACCCCGGCTCCTATGACTTCCTCCTTCGACCCATCCAAAGTTGCGATTCCTGGTGACACGCCCATGCTGCCGCCATCAGTCTTTTGGGGAATTGCCTCGGCGATTCCCCGCCGATTGATGTGGGTTCTGACCGTGCTGTCGATCGCCGTGCCGATTCTACTCTGGTGGCTGGTATCTACCCTGATCCAGCAACCAATGTTTCTGCCCACACCAGGGCAGACCCTGGTAGCACTGGGCAGATTATGGGCCGATGGTACGCTCAAAACAGATATTGCCTTCAGCATGTTTCGGGTGTTGAGCGGGTTTGCGCTGGCGGCACTGGTTTCAATCCCTATGGGAGCGTTGATGGGAACCTTTGCCAGCATCCGATCGCTCCTGGAGCCGATCATTGGCATTGTGCGCTATATGCCCGCCCCAGCCTTTATCCCGTTGCTGATTTTGTACTTTGGGTTAGGAGAGTTGCCCAAGATCCTGCTGATCTTTATTGGCACCCTGTTCTTCAACACGCTGATGATCATGGATGCCGTTAAATTTGTGCCCAAGGAATTAATTGAGACAACATATACGCTGGGGGGCCGTCGTCCGCAGGTGTTGCTTCAGGTGATTTTTCCTTACATCACACCGGGCATCATTGATGCCTGCCGGGTCAACATGGCTGCCTCCTGGAACTTAGTGATTGTTGCTGAACTGGTGGCCGCCAACGAGGGATTGGGGAAACGCATCAGCATTGCCCAGCGCTTCCTCAGGACAGATGAAATTTTTGCGGGTTTAATCGTAATTGGACTCATTGGTCTGCTCATCGATCTGTTGTTTCGACTGTGGCTCAGAGTATCCTGTCGATGGGCGGTGAATTCTCAGTAGCGCAGTTGCTGCTGAGTACCTGGAGGGGCGATCGCTCAAACGTGACTCAGTAAATGAAATGCAATGAAGGACGCGGCGTTTGGCATTGTTCCAGTGTGGCAGGGCGAGGGGGGGAGCCAGCAGTTTTTGTTGATCCAGCATCGCAAGGGTCATTGGGGATTCCCCAAAGGCCATGCGGAACCGGGAGAGACAGCGATCGCCACTGCCTGCCGGGAGTTTGAGGAAGAAACCGGGATCACTGCCTACCGCGTTCTAGAACAACAGTCATTTTCGGAGCATTATTGGTTTCGCCAGGAAAAACGCACCATTGAGAAGACCGTCATTTATTACCCAGCCCTGGTCCAGTCCACCATCGTCACGATTCAGGTCAAAGAAATTAAAGACTACTGCTGGCTGTCCTATGATGACGCCCTGACCAAACTCCCCTTCCCCCAAACCCGCAGTCTGCTCACCCAGGTTCATCAGTTTCTCCATACGATCGAATTCACGCCATGATATTTGCGACCGATAGCGCCTTTGGCATCATTCCTCTGCTTCCCAAACCTGACGGCCTGTATTTTCTGCTGGTGCAGCAGCGTCAGGGGCAATGGGGCTTCCCTAAAGGCCATGCAGAACCTGGAGAGACGGCGATCGCCACTGCTCGCCGAGAATTTGAAGAAGAAACTGGTATCACCACCTACACAATGCTGGAAGCCCCCTCCT
Source organism: uncultured bacterium (assembly GCA_964630955.1). Taxonomy (GTDB): domain Bacteria; phylum Cyanobacteriota; class Cyanobacteriia; order Elainellales; family Elainellaceae; genus CAZVXA01. The sequence goes on from CAZVXA010000126.1 coordinate 10,769, forward strand.
TTGCGGAACAGTATGTGGTGATCAAGCACTGGAAACTGATTAGCAAAACCGTCGTTTACTTCCCGGCGCTGATCCAGAACTCCACAGTGCGTCACGATCCCAAAGAAATTCGTGCCTATGACTGGCTCCCCTACAGCGCCGCCCGCAAACGCCTCAGCACGGCCAACCGTAAGCGTCTACTCCAGGAAGCCCATCACCACTTGCAAAACACCCCGTGGCCTCACCCCATCTCGCAGTCGTAGGGGTGGATTGGCGGTTTAACTGTAATCACCCTGACCGGGCGCAACATTCGGTCATCCGACTTCGGCACATCTGTCCGGGCGTAGCATTCGGCCATAGCATTCAACCCTCGACCACGCTCTATCCGTCGAATGCTAGGCCCCTCCCCCCCCATTCACCCGTACGGATTTAGCATTCGGGTATTACGGGCTATGCCTTCCCCATGACTGATCTGCCCGAATGCTAAACCCCTACCCATCCACGGTTCGACTCATCGCTCACCGCAACGCCCATCCACCCATCCACCCTCGCTATGCACCTCAAAGTCACCAACCTCTACAAACAGTTTCCCACCCGCAACGGCACCATTACCGCCCTGAAAGATATCAACCTGCATATAGAAAACGGTGAGTTTGTCTGTGCCGTCGGAGCTTCTGGTTCGGGCAAGTCCACCCTACTGCGACTGATCGCTGGCCTGGAAACACCTACGGGGGGAGAGGTGCGGGTCGATGGCAGGCTGGTTACGGGGCCGGGGGCCGATCGCGGTATGGTGTTTCAAAACTACACGCTCTATCCCTGGATGACGGTGGAGCAGAATGTAGGCTTTGGGCTGAAGCTGCGGGGAGTCCCCCCCCAAGACCGAGCACAACTGGTGACCTACTATCTGGAGGTGGTGGGGCTGACTCAGTTTGCAAAAGCGCTGCCAAAAGAACTATCGGGCGGCATGAAGCAACGGGTGGCGATCGCCCGTGCCCTGGCCTCTCGTCCCAAAATCCTGTTGATGGATGAGCCGTTTGGGGCGCTGGATGTACAGATCCGAGAAACGATGCAGCAGTTTCTCCTGGAGGTGTGGCGAAAGACCCGCACCAGCATTTTTCTGATCACCCACGATGTTGAAGAGGCAGTCTTCCTGTCTCAGCGGGTCTATGTTCTCAGTGCTCACCCTGGAACGGTGAGGCAGGAAATTCGGATTGATCTCCCTTCCGACCGCGATAACGACATGCGGCGACAGTCGAAATTTTTGGATTATCGGGACACCATCATTGAGCTGCTGCGGGGTGGGGTTGAGGGCAGGCTGATGAGTCGCTAAGTCAACTCACCAACTCTCCACCCGTCGGGAATGTAATCTTAAACCGGGTTCCCGCTGTTCGCTCACATTCAATGACTCCCCGCAACTGGGTCACCAGACTGTGAACGATGACCAGGCCGAGGGAGCCGCTGTCCTCCCAGTTCAGGTCGGTGGGAATGCCAACTCCGTTGTCGCTAACGGTGATAATGCCCTGTTGCGATATCGGATCGCTTGAGGAAGACTCCAGATAGATGTCAATTGTGCCGAAGCGATCGCCAGGAAAGGCGTGCTTAAAGGCATTTGAGACCAGCTCGTTGATGATCAAGCCGCAGGGAATGGCCGCGTCAAGGCTGAGGTTGAGGTCAGTCATCTTCAGATTGACCCTGACCTGGTCAGAACTGGCCCGGTATGTGCGTGATAGCGTTTGTACCAGTGATTGAATATAGTCCTTAAAGTTAATCTGAGCAAAGTCAGCAGACTGGTAGAGCAATTCGTGGATCAGTGCCATCGATTGCACCCGGTTCTGAGCCTCACGGAATAGCATCAGGGTTTCGGGGTCTTCAACTCGGCCACTCTGCATCCGCAGCAGACTGACAATGATTTGCAGATTGTTCTTGACGCGGTGGTGAATCTCCTTCAGCAAGACTTCTTTTTCTTTCAGGCTCGCCCGAATCTGATCTTCGGCATACTTGCGATCGCTAATATTGCGGATCATTCCCAGCCCGTACGCCACATTTTCCATCTCATCCCATAGTGCTGTGGCCGTCAGTTCAGCCCAGAACGCTTCCCCTGTTTTCTTGATAAACCGTTTCTCAATGCAGTATTGGATGCGTTCACCGGCTACCATCTGCGCGACCAACACCTCCTCCCTGAGCAAATCTTCAGGATGGGTAATGTCTTCAAAACTCATCTCCGTAAGTTCTGCGGCGGTGTAGCCCAGCATATCGCAGAACAAGTAGTTGACCTGGAATATGCGACCGGTTTCTGAACTACAAATGGCAATGCCCAGAGGCGCATCTTCAAATAAACGGCGAAAGAGTGATTCGCTCTGGCGTAGCGCGATCTCTGTCTGCTTCAGGCGGGTAATGTCCAGCGTGACGCCAAATTCTTTGATGCACGCACCCTGGAGATTGAGAATGCGCAGGGTGCGGGTGAGGTGCCATCGGATTTCGCCACTGGGCAGAACAACCCGATATTCGCATTCATAAAACGTCTCCTCCTCCAGCGATCGCTGCACCTCCTGGTACACCTTTGCCCAGTCTTCGGGATGAACCAGGGTTAAAAAAACATCATTCGTCAATTCTGAACTGATAATCCTGCCCTGTGAGTCCAGCACCTGTCCCGCGTCATCGAGATGCAGGCCAAACAGCGCAAAATTTTCGGGCGACCAGTACTGGCGATTGGTCTGTACATCCCATTCCCAGATCCCCATCCTGGAAAGACTCAGGGCCAGATTGAGCTGAGCTGTGCGCTCCTGTACCCGTCGGTCCAACTCCTGATTCAACTGTTGCAGGGCAATTTCAGCGGTTTTGCGATCGCTGACATCCGCCATGTATCCCACAATCTCGCTAAGTTGACCGCTGTTGTCCCGCAGCAATCGCAGGTCTTCCCGTACCCAGCGGTAGTTCCCATCCTGGTGCAAGAAGCGATACTCGTACTGGTGACGACCCTGAACAAAGAGTGGCAATAGATTCTCAGCAATGGCAGACGCATCTTCCGGGTGGACTTGATTGATCCAGAAACGGGAGTCACCAAGAAAGTCCTCTGGCGCATATCCCAGTACCTGAGAGACATTACTGGTGATGAACGTTGTTCTATAATCCCCCTCTGGTTTGCTACTAAAAACGACTACTGAAGTCATTGAAAGCAGCAATTCCAGCCGTTCCCACAGTTGTACAGTCTCTAGTTCGGCCTGTTTGCGATGGGTAATATCTTCGACAACGGATAGTAACCGCTGATCGCCGCTTCCCGGCTCCTGAACCCGCGATACCGACAGGTTAATCCAGACCAGGTGTCCATCCTTGTGAATCACCCGCTTTTGTATCGAGAAGGAGGAGATCTCTCCTGACAGCAAAGGCTTCAAGGACTGTAAATCCTGCTCCAGATCGTCGGGATGGGTAATCTCCTGGAAAGTCCTCGTCCGCAGTTCGGCTTCAGAGTAGCCCACTATCTCACAGTAGCGCTGGTTCACCATCAGGTAATGCCCGTCCATGTCGGTATAGTTCAACCCAATGGCCACCTGGTTAAACACCGATTCAAACAGCGCCTGACGCTCTCTTCGCTCGGATTCTACGACAATGCGCTCAGCCTCCCACTGCAGTCGATCACTCTGCGCCTGCTGTAGCTCCAACTGATATCGTGCCAGTTCCCGTTCGAGGTCAGCCATTCTTGCTTCGAGTGCCGCAATTCTCTCCTGGGAAGCGTCAGGGGCGGGGGCTTGTTGAAATTCCATAAAGTTCACAGAGCATTGCTCTGATCTCACGCTTGCTGTTCACACTTTAACCCCTTCTTTAGTACCTAACCGGGCAAGCACCCACCGTAAGCTGGAATGAATGTTTTGTGGATTTCAGTGCCCTGATCGTAAAGCTACCCACAGTCACAGTCAGAATAGGTTTTCAAGCAGACTAAGGAGGTAGGCGCGATTCAGCTTGCACCCCCAAAAGCTGTGCCGCTCGCTGCGCGGGCGGAACAGCTTTTGGGGTTTCGACTTTTTCCACGCCCACTTACTGAATAGGACTCATGCTCAACAGCTTACGTCGCAGCAAATCAAGGGCACTACAGACACTCAACCAACGAATGAACTCGCGATCGCGGTTATTGCCAAACAGATAGCGATGCCCTTCTAACACACCTTCTGGCCCTGCAATGCCAATGTAGACCAAACCCACGGGTTTCGTCTCGCTCCCACCATCTGGCCCTGCGATACCCGTGATGCTCACCCCCCAGGTAGTACCAAGGCGCGATTGTACCCCTGACGCCATCTGCCTGGCCACCGTCTCACTTACCGCCCCCTGAGTCGCCAGGTCATCGGCATTCACCCCCAGCAACCCCTGCTTCACCCGGTTGTCATAGGAGATAACTCCCCCCCAGAAATAAGCTGAACTACCGGGCACCGTGGTCAGGAACTGTCCCAGCCCCCCCCCGGTACAGGACTCTGCCACAGCTACCGTATGACCCACCTGCAGCAGCAGCGCCCCCACGACCGAGGCCAACGTGTCTGCATCTGCTCCGTAGTAATCAGTACCTGCAATTTCTCGAATCTTGTGCTCCACCGGAGCAATCAACGCCAGTGCCCGTTCCTGCGACTCTGCCTGAGCCGACACCCGCAGCCGCACCTCCCCATTGCCTGCGTAGGGAGCCACCGTCGGGTTTTGAAAATCCAATAGAGGAGCTACCTTCTCCGCTAATGCCGCCTCTGAAATTCCCCAGAACCGCATCATCCGGCTATAGATTGTCGCCCGCACCAACCCTCGACGCTGGAGGTAGGGCACTGCTACTTCGCGCCACATTACCTCCATCTCACTGGGCACCCCCGGAAACGTCAGCACCGTCATCCCCAGACGCGGCTCCCACATCATCCCTGGAGCCGTCCCCGTGCGGTTAACCAGCACCTCCGCCCCCTGCGGCTGTAGCGCCTGCTTGCGGTTACTCGGCGTCATTTGCCGCCCCCGCCGCGTAAACTTTTCTTCAATATCCACCAGCACCTCCGGATGTTCCACCAGCGGCACCTGAAAAAAGTCGGCGATCGCCTCTGTCGTCAGATCATCCGGCGTCGGCCCCAACCCCCCAGTAAAAATCAGGAGCTTCGACCGTTCACAGGCGATCGCCAGCACCTTCTGCAACCGCTCCGGGTTATCTCCCACCACTGTCTGGTAATAGTGAGCGATCCCCAACTGTGCCAGCTCCCGCGCCAAAAACTGAGCATTGCTATTCAGGATGTCTCCCAACAACAGCTCAGTCCCCACGCAGATAATTTCCGCCGAAAACTCACTCACTCCACCAACCCATTATTTTCTAGAAACCCGCCGCGCCCGCATCCATCTGCGTTCATCCGCATCCATCTGCGCCTACTGTCGCGCCTGCTTCCGCACCCGCCAGCTTGCATACGTTAGAACGGCTGTCGCTGCGATCGCATATCCCAATCCGCTGGGCACACCCGAAAACGCCATGGCCAGACTCCCAACCCAGAAAGTCAGTGCATAGATAAACAGCACAGTGAACCGATGAGACAAGCCTGCTTGCAACAGGCGATGGTGCAGGTGCCGCTTATCAGCAACAAACGGAGATTTCCCTCGTCGCAGTCGATCGACAATCACCGCTGACATATCAACAATCGGCACCGCCAGAATCAGGTAGGGCAGCAGCACTGCTACTGTTGTTACCCCCTTGACCAGGCCGATAATTCCAACCCCTGCCAGAGTGAACCCGATAAAGTAGGCTCCTCCATCCCCCATAAAAATCTGAGCCGGGTTGAAGTTGTACCGCAGGAAACTCAGGGTCGCTCCCGCCAGCGCCGCTACAATCAGCGCTGCCGCTGGCTGCTTCATAAACAGGCAGACCACCAGCATGATGATCGCTGCAATTCCCGAAACGCCAGCAGCCAGCCCATCCAGGCCATCAATCCAGTTAATGGCATTTGCCATCCCCACCAGCCAGATGACCGTGATTGGCAAGCTTACCCACACAGGTAGAGAAAACAGACCACCAAAAAAAGGAATGGATAAGAAATCAATTCGTACGCCCGCAGACCAGGCTACCGCTGCTACAGATGCCTGCATCAGCAATCGGGTTAGGGCAGGTAGGCTGAACACATCGTCTGCCAAACCAATCAGGAAAAATGCCAGACCCCCCAGGGTTACTCCCCAGATTTCATATTCACTCTCAGGCGGCAAAACTCCAAAGCCGCCCAACCCCCAGATGAACAACAGGGCAATGACTGTTCCCAGAAAAATGGAGACTCCGCCCAGCCGAACCATCGGTCGCTGATGAACTTTGCGACCCCCCGGTGGGTCAAACAATCCACTCTTCAATCCAATTTTTCTGACGATGGGTGTACTCAACAGGACAACAATTGAGGCCACCAGAAATGCGATCAGATGGTACAGATAGAAGGGCATCTGGAACTCAAGGAGTGCGGGGTATAAAGGAGTTGAAGGCAAGTTTACAAAACTATGTGCCCTCAGAACAATAACACCTGTTTATCTCAATTGGCACCTTTTTGGAGCATTAAATCTACTAAAAAGCCTTAATCCCGGTGGCAGGGTGCCCAACTCAATATCCCGTCCCCTTAACCTCTCCGGGGAGAAGATTGCGAATCCGGAGGAACTCACACACAAAATAGCAACTCTAAATAGTTTGTGAGAAGGAGCTTCGGCGAGTGCTCACGCCGAAGCCCCACTTCCCCTTGCCCTAACCAAACCATCGATTGCTAAAAAAGCCGCCTTTACAGGGCGGCTTTTTCTGATGAAGGACGATCGCAAAACTTCTACTCTGGATTCGCTTCAGGGCGATGATTACGAATTTGTTCGGCTTCGGGACAGTCTTCTGATACCAGTGGTTCCACATCGCCGCGAGGGACTGTCGCCAGTTTCTGCATCACAGAACCAATACTTTCCAGTCGGATCATCTCCTCCCAGGAACAAATTTCGTCTTCTTCCTCCGTTTCGTAGCGCAAGGTGACCAGATCACCCTCAATATCTAAGATTTTCGCCCGTTCAATCCATCGCTGCTGATCCCGCAAGAAGATCCAGACTTCTCGACCATCACAACAGAGTTGATAGATCTTGCGGTGTAGCATGAATCGCTTCTCCTGAAGAATAAATCACTGAATCGTAGATTGAACCGCTGCTCGTTCCGCAAGCAAGCGGCTGCACAAACCTGATAGGAACTTTGCAATAGCTGTAACCAGCAGTAGAGTGGTCTGGCTGGTAAGGTTACCGTCACGATCGCTCCGTGGGTTCTACTCATAGACGGCAATTCGATGACGAAGCCTGCGGTAACAGTCCCAAACGCGCCCGTCGCGCAAGCTGCCGCGGGGATGGAAGGGGGTGATGAAAAGGCGAATTAGCCGATTTGATCATCATTATGGGCAGTGTACCGGATCGAAGGAACTCAAAACGATCGTCATGAGCAGAAAAGGTGCGATCGCCTGGGTAAAAGCAATTGTCATCGATGGAGCGCTGATCATTGTATCTATTCTAGCGACTCTAGCGCAGGATGCCCAAACTTCAAGGGGGAGATTGGCCGATCAGAGTAGAAGTTGACCGACAGACATTTAATCGACACTTAAGTAAGTGGGCGTGGAAAAAGTTGAACCCCGAAGCGCTGTCTCCCCCGCTGAGCGGGGGAGACAGCGATGCGTGCCCGGATCGCTGCGAGCATCGGGCGCACTCCGGAGGTTCGTCGTGCAGA
>CAZVXA010000127.1:0-18441 GCA_964630955.1 uncultured bacterium
CCCCCCCCCCCCCCCCCCCCCCCACCAAAACCATCAACACTTTTGAAACACTACCGACTGGTGTGTGCATATCAGTAACTGGACTTTTGACTATTTTCCCTATAACGCCGCGAAACGCTCTCGGAGAGAGCGTTTCGCGGCGAATTTGATTTTAGCGCCGATTTTTTCTGAAACGTTGGCATAATCAACGTTTCAGAAAAAATCGGCGCGATTTAGTCAAAAGTCCAGTCAGTAATGGTGGCTCCTTTAACTCTCTCTTACTAAAAGCCTATCCGAAAACCCAAATTCTGGAGGGCGCGACAGCGCCCTCCAGAATTTGGGTTTTCGGATAGGCTCTTAATCGAACGCAATCAGAAGCATTCTTCAGATAAATCTGGGTGATGCTACGGCACTCTTTTATCGAGATTTAGAGGAGATTGAAATGGATACAGAAACGAACAGCAGAACAAAAGCTCAATGGGAGACGTATAAAGCGTTAGAGCTGATACCGGAGACCACTGAGACTCAGAATCCTGATTCTGGGAGATTACGAAATTTTGCCGCTGAAGCGTGGAATGATCTGTTGAATCTGGTGTATCCGAATGGGGAACTGCAAATCCAGGTGAGATGTGATCGCAACGGTGAACGCTGGTGGCACAACTCAACCTACTTCTGGCGATTCTAATGAATTTTACTCCGGGGTCAGCATCTCCTGCTTGCGCCTCAAAAGTCTTTTCCTACTCCGTTCTACAATTTGGTGTGCTGCCCTATGGAACTGACTGTGACCCAATCCAAAATTTTTGCAGAGGTGAAAGCCTGCCTGCAACTGGCGATCCCACTGGCGGGAGCACAGCTTGCCCAGGCATCGACCTCCTTTGTAGACGTGGTCATGATGGGCTGGCTAGGTAGTCAATACATTGCAGCAGGTGGTCTGGGCGGAAGCGCCTTTGGCGCGATGTTGTACTCTTCAGCGGCGGTGATGTCGGCGGTCAGTCCACTGGTGGCCCAGGCATGGGGGGGTGGTCAGCCCGACAAGATTGGCAACACAGTGCGACAGGGGCTGTGGCTGGCAGTGGCGATCGCCCTCCCCGTCACGCTTCTCCTGTGGAACAGCAGTACGTTCCTGAAATTTCTGGGACAGGAACCCGCCACAGTGGCGTTGACGCAGGAATATTTACGGGCGATCGCACTGGGCTTCTTTCCCGGATTGGCCTTTGCCGTTCTCCGCAGTTTTGTGGCCGCGATGTCCAGGCCCCGCCCCATTGTGGTGATTATCCTCTGCGGCACTCTGGTCAACGTGGTGCTGAACTATGTGCTGATGTTTGGCAAACTGGGGTTTCCGGCGCTGGGGTTAACGGGCATTGGCTGTGCCAGCAGTATCTCGCTGTGGTTTAACCTGTTTGCTCTATCCGCCTACATTTTGAGCCAACCCCAGTTCAGGCAGTATCAGGTTTTCTCTAATTTGCGCCAGCTTCAAGGTGGGGTCATGCGAGAACTGGTGTGGGTCGGAGTACCGATTGGTTTACTCACAGCGATGGAAACCGGACTGTTCACTGTCACCACTTTTCTGATGGGAACGCTGGGTAGTACAACCCTGGCCGCTCATCAGATCGCTCTGCAAACCGCATCCCTCACCTTCATGGTGCCGATGGGAGTCGCAATGGCAACAACGGTGAGAGTGGGTCAGCTCATTGGTCAGGGGAATCCACCAGGAGCCAAACTGGCGGGCTATGTCGGGATTACCCTGGGGGCAAGCTGTATGGCCGTGATGGGAGCGGCGATGTGGCTGATGCCGCGAACGATTGTCTCACTCTATCTGGATATCCACAATCCCGCCAATCAGTCTGTGGTGACGCTGGCGGCTTCATTTCTGGGCATTGCTGCCCTGTTCCAGTTAGCCGATGGGGTGCAGGTCTGCGCGGTGGGGGCGCTACGAGGTCTGAAGGATACCTTTGTCCCAATGGTGATCGGCATTGTGGCCTATTGGGGCATTGGTCTGACCAGTGGTTATCTGCTGGGAATTCGTCTGGGCTACGGTGGCGTTGGTCTGTGGGCTGGGCTGGCGATCGCCCTTGCCGCTGCCGCTGCGATTCTTACCTGGCGCTTTAGCGGTTTTGGGAAAACTTAAGTACCTGGAGTTTTGACTAAATCGCGCCGATTTTTTCTGAAACGTTGGCGTAATCAACGTTTCAGAAAAAATGGGCGCTAAAATCAAATTCGCCGCGAAATGCTCTGTCCCCTAATTTCCCCTCAAGGGGGCAGGGCGTGTAAGGGAGATTTAGCGGGATCGGATGATTTGCGACTCACAGATGGGCTTCTCAAACACCCGCTAAGCGGCAATCAAGTGTGCTCCTTTCTGAACATAGGTTGCCTGCATTTCTGCGGCGATTATCGCCTCGGCATCGGCCCAGTGCAATTCGCAGGAGGGGAAGGTGGAGCGGCGGTTTTGACGGGCGATCGCCGCCTGAGTCACTTCGAGCAACGCCTGACTCAGGATAGAATCAGCCTGCAAATCCTTTTGAGATGGGGTGATATCCCGCAGGGGATCGTTTCTGGTATCGATTTTCATGGAACCGGAACTCGCTTTAGCCTGATCAACAGAGGAATCCTCCTTAAAGTGCCCGTGATTTTTGATGCACTAACAGTTCCTGGATCACTATCGTTTGCGGTAACCGCTCCCGCCAGTCAATTCTCTGAGCTGGTAACAGTGCTGATTATTTTGCTGATGGTGGCAACCTTTGTCGCACTGGTCTCGCGCCGACTACGAGTGCCCTATGTCACAGGGCTGGTTCTGGCAGGACTGGTCATCACCGAACTGCTGCCCCGCAAAATTGGCCTGGATTCTGCCCTGATCCTCAATCTGTTTCTGCCAATTCTGCTGTTTGAGGCCGCCATTAATACTGATGTCAGTCGTCTCCGTAGCACGGTTAAACCCGTGTCGCTGCTGGCGGGACCGGGGGTGATTCTGTCTGCGGGAATCACCGCCACCCTGCTGAAATACGCCCTTAACCTGGAGTGGATACAGGCGCTGGTGTTGGGGGTGATCCTGGCGATTACAGACACCGTTTCGGTGATCGCCGTCTTTCAGGAAGTGAACGTTCCCTCCAGATTGGCAACCATTGTAGAGGGAGAGAGTTTATTCAACGATGGAATGGCGTTGGTGCTGTATAGCCTCATTCTCCAGGCGCACAGTACGGGCACCGTGACCTTGCAGGATGGGTTGCAGCGATTCCTGGTGGTGATCGTTGGTGGAGCAGTGCTGGGACTGGGATTGGGATATCTGGGCAAAGAGTTTTTTGCGCGATCGGATGATCCTCTGAGCGGCATGCTGTTGACGGTGGCGATCGCCCTGGGTGCCTTTCAGTCGGGGGAACTGCTGAAGGTATCGGGGGTAGTTGCAGTCGTCGTGGCAGGGCTGATTGTGGGCAATGCGGGCCTGTCGCGCAGCCTGTCTGCCTCCAGTCGGGTGACACTGTATAGTTTCTGGGAGTACGCCGGGTTTGGCGTCAACACATTCATCTTTTTGCTGATTGGCCTGGAGATTGACCTGGCTACTTTGGGGCGACAGCTTCCCGCAGTTCTGCTGGGAGTGCTGGCCTATCAGGTGGGAAGAGCGTTGTCGGTCTACCCCCTGCTGGCAATTCTGCGTCAGTTCGATCGCCCAGTTCCTCTGCGCTGGCAGCACGTTTTGTTTCTGGGAAACATTAAAGGCTCACTGTCAATGGCGCTGGCCCTGAGTTTACCGGCCACCCTCACGGGACGTGGCGACTTAATTGCGCTGGTGTACGGTGCCGTTCTGCTGTCACTGGTGGGTCAGGGACTGAGCCTCCCCTGGATGGTGAAGCAGCTCAATCTGGCACCCATATCCTCCATCCGTCAGCAGCTTGAGGAGTGGCAGGCGCAACTGATTACCGCAAAGGCTGCCCAGGAGGAACTGGAGAGTCTGCTGAATGCGGGGGTGTTGCCTAAAGCGGTCTATGAGGAAATGCGATCGCTCTATCAGGTGCAGGTTGCCCGCTCTGAAAAGTTTCTGCGCGACTTCTACAACCAGCGAGAAGATGCCACCGCTGTAACCAGTCAAGACCGTCCCAAATTTGCCGCCATCCGGCGACGATTGCTGCTGGCTGAAAAGGGCGCACTGAATGAGGCACTGCGGACGCGAGTGGTGTCAGATGCGATCGCCCGTGATCAGTTGCAGAAGATTGATGAGCAGCTTTTGGGACTGGAGGATGATTAGATAAGCAGCAGCCCGGTGCGACGCACCGGGCTGCTGCTTATCTTTTTGTTGAGAGCCGCGCTCTATCACGAAACCGGATACGGACGGGGGACATTCGTTTCGGCTTCCTTGTCTACCGCCGCTCGATAGGTGCTGATAAAGTGATTCCCCGAAATGTCATTGCGCTGGTACAGAAACGACCATTCCTGGCCTACATGCACGTACTTCCCGATGTTGATGGGGGGCACCAGCGTAAACGCATCCGCCATATTGACCACGCGGTAATGATTGGGGGTTAGCTGGCTGCTTGCATCTGCGAACTCCGGATTGCCCACGCGGGGACAGCCGTAGGTGTAGATGTGCAGCCGCTCCCGGCGATCGCCAAACCGCATCGCTCCATCCATGCCCGCCAGGAGTGAGACCGCCGCTCCCAGACTGTGCCCGGTGAAATAGCAGGGAACATTCGGATCGAGCTGTTGCAAACTCTGCATCGTCTCCTGTTCCAGCTCAGTGTAGACCTGAACAAAGCCCTCGTGAGCCTTGCCTGCATAGCGAAACTGGCTGTTCGGTGGAGCCACAATCTGACGCGCCTGAAAATTCTGGAGCCACTCTTTGGAAAGTTGCGTTCCCCGGAAAGCGATGATATTTGCCTCTGGTGAGGACAGCACAAAGCCCCAGTAAACGGGGATTTGACGCTTGAATTTGAGGGTTTGTCCAGCGATCGCCCGAATCTCATCCTCCGCCAGGTTCAACCGTTTGCGCAGGGGGTCAGGGATCTGGCTGGCGACATCCTGGGGAATTTCTACTTCCTCCTGCACCTGTGCATACTCTGGGCCTTTAATCGAAGCCACCTGGGTGAATCCTGTTAAGGCATCGCTGTAGCCGGGCAACTGGGCGATCGAACCGTCAAATTTTGGGTCAAACTTGCCGTACAGATACTGCTCTGTTCCCAGGCGGCAGCACTGAATCAGCCGCTTTGACATGACCCGGTTATAGGGAACAGTGGGCGGAACAAGTTTGAGCGCATCCTCCAGCTCTTGAATGCGTTTGAGCGCTTCTGTATCTCCGGTCAACGCCTTCTCCAGAGATTCAGACACGTACTTCGGAGATTGGAACAACAGGTCAGAAATGACCTCCTCGGAGTGCCGCAGCCGACGCAGGCGAACCCATTCCTGCAAAGTGGTGGCTGTCACCCCCGTAAGCAGCGTCCCCAGAAGTAGCTGTCGTCGCTTTAATGGAATCATCTACGCGGCCTCCTCCGGCGCATCCACCGTTGCGTCAATCGGATAGCGGTTGAGATAGTACTGGTTTGTTCCCATCCCGACTAACCAGAAAAGCGTGAATAGTGCAGCAGCGATCGCCAATCGATTTACCACAGGTACCAAAAAGCTAAGGACGATGAGGCTGCCCCAGGCCATCAGCGAAGCGCCCAGGGCACCAATGAAACTGAGAATATTGCCAATCATCGTCAGCCCTCCGGGTTTGACCAGAAACCCCCACTGGGCGCGAATATCGCGCACCATTTTGAACAGCAAAACGGCGGCGATCACCAGCGTCAGGGTGAGTAGATTTTGGAACGGGTTCAGCCCCAAAATTGCCCCCCCCAGCGCATAATCCATCACAAGGTTGCGAACTGTGCGATTGCGCCATAGCGCATTACTGCTGGACATGGTTTACCCCCGATTCTCGCAGTACGTCAGCGTCGGCAAGATGTCATTCGAGAGGTTGCCAAACCACTGGTTGCGCAGCCTCCGCGCAGTTTCACTCCGATTAAAGGTATTGATCAGTTCCTCCCACTGGGGATCGTTGGCGGGCAGAATTAACCCGTAATAATCGCAGGTCAGTGGGAGTTCTGGCACCAGCGCAAAACTGGAGCGGGAGTTGGCAGTAGTGCCTGACGTAGCCACCGTGCTGCTGCCTCCTGCTTGCAGCAATTCTCCCTGCAACAGAATGCTGTCGTCTGCAAAGGCACTGATGGTGCCCTCTCGAACGGCCTGGATTGCCGCTGTACTCCCCTGATTGTCCTCAATGGCGATGATGCGCGCATCAGGGTAGCGCTGACGAACAAAGGCTTCCGTAACGGAATTTTTAAGAACACCTACGGTGACGCCAGAAAGATTGCCATTGGGATTAATTTGCTCACGGTTCCCCGAACTCACCAGAAATCGAGTCCCCGTGACGAAGAAGGGATCAGAGAAGGCAATACCGGGGACATTGGTCGTGATGGTATTGGGGCCACAGTTGAGATGGACTCTGCGATCGCGCACCAGATCAAATCGGTCCTGCAAATTCGACGGCAGGTAGACGGGTTCGACATCAAAGGGGCGATCAAGTTCTGCCGAAACGTATCCCCTCAGGGCGTTGGCCAGCTCAAAGCAGTAGCCCCCCCAGGACCCCGTTGCATTATTGATATAGCCAAACGGTGCTGCATCTGAGGTGATGCCAACCCGCAGCACCCCTGATTGTCGGATGTCTTTCAACACAGTTTCGGCAGGAGATGCAGGGAGCGCAGCAGTCTGACGATTCGACGCCGGTGCGATTCCCCCATAGACTGGAGCCAGTTGTTCCGGCGTGAGGGATTTCACCAGATAGAGTTTGGAGGCATCCTGGCTGATGGCTCTGGCGTAGGAAGCCGTCAGGTAGGGCCGATAGGAAGAGGTCTCCGGTGAGTCGCCCAGATAGGTTTTGAAAAATGCGGTGCTGAGGAACTGGATATATCCCCGCCCAATCGCCGCATCCGGCCCCCGCAGAATCGCCGGAATCATCGAGATATTCCCCGGAGGGCTGGTGGAGAAGTGGTTTCCCGCAGGCAGATAGGCCAGGTAGCGGGGAGCCTTCAACCAGGAGAACATGGGAATCTGCTCGTACACCGAAGGTGCGAGGAGATCCATGCCTGCCGCCAGCGTCAGGGTAGGAACTTTGATGCTGCCGACACCTTCGGGACCAAACATGGTGGCCCCCATCGGGAACTGGGCCACTGCTGCCTTAATCCGGGGATCGTCGAACCGGAAGGTTTTGGGGGGCAGGAAGCGGGACTGACACTGGATTAGAAAAGATGGATTGAACTGTAGCCAACCTCTGGCACAGAGGCCAGTGTACTGGGCTGGATCGAAGGAAGCACCCGCCGCCGCCAGCGAGGTCTGCCCCCCCAGAGACTGACCGATGACCCCGACTTTCTGAAGATTCAGGCGTCCCACGCGATCGGGGTCGGTCTTCGCCATTTTCTCCAGTTCATCCAGCAGAAACGTAATATCGTACTGGCGGCTGAGGTACTCCACTGGATTGGTGATATCGCCCAGTGTGCCCGCCAGAAATTCAGCGCGGTAGAGATCGGTGGTGCCAATATGCTGCGGCACTGCGACGCCAAATCCGTGGGAAGTCAGGTGCTCGGCAATGTACTGTCCATCGGTCAGACGTCCACCCCAGCCGTGGGAATAAACCACCGTGGGCAGTGATCCAGGTGCCCCCTGGGGTAAGTACAGATCAACTTTGAGGGTGTAGCTACCAGAAAACCCTTCCAGTGTGGGTCGTACCGCCTGAATCTGAAATTGCAGTTGTTCTTTGCGAATTGGATAGGGGCCGGGTTTGCCAAGGTCTGGAAGGCTGGCATAGTCCATTTGGGGATCGGCCTGGGCTTCCTGATTCGCCTGCTGAATCAACAGATTTGTGGCTGCAAATTGGGAAGCGAGGGCTTTCGTCAGATCGCGTCTGGCCGTGAGTAATGCCCCCAGATTAATCCGCAGATCCCGCCCCGGAAATTCCCGCAGCACGTCCAGAATCGTCCAGCCTTCAGGATGTTTAGAGGCTGCCAGCAGCACCGCAGCTCGCACACCATAGAACCCATTCTGTCCCGATGTGGTCTGTACTGTATTGCCCACGCTCCGAATCACCTGTTCAATCATGGGAATGTAGCTGACCCGGGAAATGGTGACCGCATTGAACGGAAGCGGCGTTTGCAGCGCCTTTCTCATCGGAGCTTGAAAATTATTTCCTAGAAACGATAAAACCAGTTTCAGTGTGCCAGTGGCTTTGCCCTCCTTCGCAAACACCTCCAACGACTGCACCGGAATCGATAATTGAATCGGTCCCAGATAGGTCGTTAATTGTTCAGCGCCCCACGCCCCATGAGGCGTGATCGCGGTCAGCAGGACACCCAATACAAAAGCGATGCACCGCAACATCCACTTTTGCCATTGCTTTTGGATTTTCTGAATCATGGTTGTAGAAGGAATGGTGGCGATCGCCAGCTTTCGATTAAACCCCGGAAAGTGCAGAGCACCTTACTTTTTCACAAAAATTATCCCGTGTTTGCGCGAAATGCGATTGTCCTTAAACCTATCCATAGAATCGGATACAGCGTTTTGCAAGCGCGTGAGCTACAAAGTTTTTGTTGAGAGCCGCGCAGAACGTGGCTCTCAACAAAAACTTTGGTTCTATCTCAGCGCAAAGCACTGTACACCGCACCAGTATGGTGAACAAAAGTGACAGATCGGTGCAAAGAGGGTGAGCAGAGGGCTAAATTCTCTTTCCTTCCCTGCGCCATCCACGCACCAGTTTGTTACTTTTGTTTTTTTGTAGTGTTGATATTCTTGCTCTCCCCGAAAGCACTATGGCAATTCCCTGGATTCAGGTCGGTTCCGATACGAGAGAATCCTTTGCCCTGAAACTACATCGTGGAATCAACATTCATTTCGTTGGAATTTTGCTCAGCCTGCTGGTGGCACAATTGATTGTGGGGAGTCTGGTGCTCAAAGTGCTGACACTTCCCAGTGACGGAGTAATTGATTAAAAAAGTTATGAAAATCCTTGTTGGCATTGATGGGTCGGAGTCGAGTCAGAAGGCGCTCCAGCAATCGCTGCGCCTGATCAAACAGGACGACGTGTCGTATATTTTATTAGCCGTCGAAGAGCCTGTGGTGATGACCTCTGCTTCGACGGTGCCCGGTGTTCTGGGAGCCAGTGGGGCGATCGCCTGGCAGGAGGAAGGGGAGCTGATTCAAATCCAGAAGCAACGGCTGGAACAGGCGCTCCAAACCGCAGAAACCCTGTGTCAGCAGGCGGGTGTAGCGTGCAACTGCCGTTCTGAGATAGGTAGCCCCAAACAGATCATCTGTGAGGTGGCGCAACAAGAGAACTGCGACCTGATCGTGGTTGGTTCTCACGGCTATCGAGGTTTGCAGCGCATTTTGATGGGGAGCGTCAGCGACCATGTGGTGCGCCATGCCCACTGTGCGGTGCTGGTCATGCGTGAGTCCAATGAATTACGACCAGGCTGACTGTTTAGCGTTTTCGGATTCTCGCCTGGGCTAAGCCCAGGCGAGAATCCGAAAACCTATTTTTAGTGCCCCTCGCGTACCCCTGCAGCGCAGAGGCACGCGAGGGGCACTAAGACGCCTCTGCCTCCTGTTGTAGGAGTGGGGGGCAGAGCCTCCCGGTGGGCATTTCCAGGCGGAGACTGGAAACAAGAGAGCTGCTTAGTTTGTATACGACATGAGTGATAAAAGAGGGGTATAACGTTGATATGTTGTGCTGGTCAACGCAAAGCGGCTCAGAATGACAATTACCCGGAGCGATCTCGAATCTCGGCGGTTTCAACAACTCATCGCTCAGTCAGGGTTAGACCTGCACGTATGGTCTGAGGAGGAACTGCGAACCTCGATCGATGAAACCCTGGAAAAACATCCACCCAATGCAGACCTGTGGGTGTTTGCCTACGGCTCCCTGATCTGGAACCCGGCATTTCACTACTGCGATCGCCAGGTCGGCAACATCTACGGCTGGCACCGCAGCTTTTGTCTGTGGACTCCCCTCGGACGCGGTAGCCAGGAGAATCCGGGTCTGGTGCTGGGATTAGACCGGGGCGGCAGTTGTCGGGGAATTGTCTATCGGATCGCCGCCAGGGATATTGCCACCGAACTCCTGCTGATGTGGCGGCGGGAGATGATTGTTGGTTCTTATGTGCCTCGCTGGGTGCAGGTGTTCGATGGCGAACAGGTCGTGCGGGCGATCGCCTTTACCATCAACCATCAGCACCCCAGCTATGCCGGAAAACTGCCCCTGGAGACAGTCATTCACCACATTTCCACCGCCCACGGTCAGTTGGGTCCCTGTGCTGACTATTTGCAGCAAACGGTCGAGGGGTTGATGAGTGCAGGAATTGGCGATCGCTATTTGCTTCAGTTACAGCACGAGGTAGTAAAACGGCGATCGAGTCCTTAGCCCTCCAAAAGCTGTGCCATCCACGTCGTGGATGGCACAGCTTTTGAAGGGCCTACTTTTTAGCAGACGTGATTAAGCGGGCGTCCACCGCAGAATCGTGCCAGACACCAGGTCAACTCCGTACAGGAGTCCATCCGGACCCATTTCCAGATCCACAATGAAGGGAATGCTGGAATCGAACACCTGAACCGCTGTGATCTGGCGGGAAGCATCGAGCGTCGCTGCAAACAACGTACCACCATAGATGTCGCCAAACATCAGCGTGTCACTGTTGTAGAAATCGCCCACCATGATGGAACTGGCGAAATCAGGCGCACCATGTCTGCGGGGCAGAATTGGGAGTACAGCGGGTGCATCGAAAGTTGGCGGTGTCGTTGCTTCAATCACGTTGCGGTTGCCGTTTGCGTAGAATGCCTGCGCCAGCGATAGGCCACTATACGCACCTGCGCCGTCGGGTCCCTCGAAGTACGGCCAGCCAAAGTTTGCTCCCGCCGGTCCCGTGTTGATCTCTTCCCAGGAGCTCCAGCCCACATCCCCAATTACGGGTAGGGAGGTCACCGGGTCGAAGGTGAACCGGAAGGGATTGCGCAGACCATACTGGAACACCCTGGCGCGGTTGCTGAAGGGGTCATCCCCTGGATCGAAGAACGGGTTCCCTGGAGCCGCTGCTCCGGTGATGGGGTCAATTCGGATCACCTTACCCGACAGGTTGGACAGATCCTGAACACGCACCGTTCTGGGGTCCATAAAGTTGTAGGAGGTGCCATCTCCGTTGGTCAGGTACAGGTAACCGTCGGGACCAAACACTACCTGGCCGATGGTGTGAGACTCACTGTCCATCGCCATGTAGTCCCGAATGTTCCCATTCTGGATACCAGGGGTAAGGGGGTCGTTGTCCTGAAGCCCAAATTCAATCAATTCGGGCGGAGCAACGATGGTCGTACCGTTGACAATGCCGGAGGGGGGAATCGTATCATCCCCGGTGCTATTGAGATCGGGTCGGCTGGTAAACGCCCAGGTACTATTGCTCCCCACCAGCGTGACCAGTGTCCCTGGGATGGCCTGCATGGTGACAGGGTCAATCTCGACTCGAGACAGTCGAGAGGGACGGTTCCCGCTACCATCAGGGCCAGCCAATCCAGTCAGACCAGCGGTGGCCACGGGGTCGTCGTAAGTGTAGGCCAGGTAAACATAGGGAACGGTGGGGAATTGTGGGTGAATCGCCAGACCCAGCAGACCGCGATCGCGTGTGCCATTCACCTGATCCGAGATATCAACCAGGGGCGTTGAGCGAAGGATACCGTTATCGACTACTCGCACCACCCCATTCTTCTGGGCGACCAGCATATATCGACCATCCGGTGTCCAGTCGATGGTGGTGGGTTCGGAGAGACCGGTCACCGCAGTACGGCGGATCAGCGTGCCCAGCGCCAGGTCGTTGTCCAGGATGGTCACTGTCGAGGTCGTCTGACTGCCGAGACCAACGCCCACCGGATTGCTCAGGGTCACGGTAAAGGTCTCGTTACCTTCGATTGTCAGATCCTCCAGCACTGGAATCGAGATTGTTCGAGTCAGCTGATTGGGGCCAAAAGTCAGGGTTCCTGAAGTGGCTGTGTAGTCGGAGCCGGCGATCGCCGTACCGTTGCTGGTGACAAAGTCAACCGTGGCCGTTCCGCTGATATCGCCGGTGCGCTCCACGATCAGAGTCACCGTTGATCCACCTTCAGAAACGGAAACGGCTGGGGCCGTAAACGAAACTGTGTTTGGCACATCATTGTCAATGATGGTGATCAATACAGTCCGAGGTGCGCCCAGCGAACCGGAGCTGGGGTTTTGCAGACCAATGGCAAAGGACTCGTTCCCCTCAGGTAAGGCATCATCAATGATTGGGATGGTGAATGATACCTCCGTCTCTCCGATTTCAAACACCACCTGTCCAGTGTTGGGTCTGCCGCCGAAGGTTGGCTGGAGATAATCTACGTTGGCCGTCGCAACTCCCGTGCCCCCCAGTTCATTGGTCGTGTATTCAAACGTGACGCGCTCCTGAATGTTGCCTGTGCGAATCGCAGTGACGGTGGCAAACCCAGCTCCTTCGCTGACGAAGATGGTGGCATTGTCCCTCAGCGCAATTCGGCTGGCCGGTACTAACGGACCAGTCGTGGTGTTGAGCGTCCAGCTTGTGATGTCATGGGCGTTGAATAGTCCCCCAGTACCTGCACTGAACCCGGCGAAGGCGCGAGCACCGACCACCGAAGCCAGGTCAATGGTGTGAGACAGCGTTGGGGTTTCAGGACGAGTCGTGTCAGCCGAGAGATAGATATCGAGTTCGTCCGTCGTGCCATCGTAATCAATCCAGGCGTTGATCAAATCGCCACCGTTGAGGTCAGGAACACCCACAGCCGTGGTTGCCAGTGCTGTCGTCACGTCACCATCGCGCAGAACGGAGATGTGATTGTCGTTGGTGTCCCAGGCGTTGCGATAGGTATCGAATTCGATCGCTAGACTTTGAACAATTCGGGCACCTGGAAACCCAGGAGAGTCATAGCCAAGGTTGCCACCCAGTTCTCCAAGCGCACCAGCGGCAGCAGGGCTGTTTTGCAGCATGAAGGTAAAGCCATCGGCCCCAGTCGTACCGCCCGTGAGACGGAACTGGAACTGGGTCTGGAAGGAAGTATCAGCGGCGATGGTCAGCGGCGTATCGAAGAAGGCACTGCCTCCCTGGAAGCCGGCTGCGGGCGTGATGCGCAGTGCAGTCCCTGCCTGACCCGACACGCCGTTGAAATCGAGGCCAGCGACGCTGGAAAAGTCAGGGAAGGAGATAGTTGCCCCGGATGGTGGGGTTGTAGGAATGGTGACTGTGAAAGAGCCGATATCAGCGGCAAGAGCAAAGTTACCGTTGATGTCGCGCACCTGAGAGGGACGCAGGGCAATGGTGTACAGGCCGTTGTCAGCGCTGTCCCAGGTGCCACCGGGAGGGCTGATGCGATAGGTGGCCGTGCGAACTGGACCACTTCCAGCAGGAGTGACGCTGACCAGGGTGGCCAGTTGGGACACTCCGGCAGCGTTGGTGACGGCGATATCGCTGTCGGCAGGCAGACCCGTGCCGCTGATTGAAGTTGCATCTACTGCAACGTTGTCGGTGTAGGTGACAGTGAAGGTATAGGGGGAGGTCCCTGCGGTGGTCAGCGTGGTGGCAGTGGCGGCAGCCGTGGGCGGAGCCGTGTCTACCGGAGGTGGTGTTGTGCCCGTGGAGGTACTGAGGGTCCAACTGGTGATGTCGTGGGCATTGAACCCACCACCCGTACCTGCACTGAATCCGGCAAATGCCTGAGCACCGACCACTTCAGCCAGGTCAACGGTATGGGAGAGGGTTGGGGTGGCAGGGCGAGTGGGACTGGTCGAGACATAGATATCGAGACGGTTGGTTGCACCGTCGTACTCAATCCAGGTGTTGATCAAATCACCGCTGTTGAGGTCGGGCACACCAATGGGAGTGGTTGCCAGGGGAGTTGTGACATCGCCATCGCGCAGGACAGAGATGTGGTTACCATTGGTGTCCCAGGGATTGGCGAAGGTGTCAAACTCAATGGCCAGACTTTCCACAATTCGAGAGCCAGTACCAGATTCACGAATGTCGTAGCCGAGACTCCCCCCCCGCTCACCGATCGCCCCAGCACCAGCGGGGCTATTTTGCAGCATGAAGGTAAAACCATCGGATCCACTGGTGCCACCTGTGATCCGGAATTGGAACTGGGTCTGGAAGGAGGTATCAGCAGTGATCGTCAGTGGTGTATCGAAGAAGGCACTGCCCACCTGGAAGCCAGATGCGGGCGTCAGACGCAGTGCAGTCCCTGCCCGACTCGACACGCCGTTGAAATCGAGGCCAGTGATGCTGGAAAAGTCAGGGAAGGAGATAGTTGCCCCGGATGGTGGGGTTGTAGGAATGGTGACTGTGAAAGAGCCGATATCAGCGGCAAGAGCAAAGTTACCGTTGATGTCGCGCACCTGAGAGGGACGCAGGGCAATGGTGTACAGGCCGTTGTCAGCGCTGTCCCAGGTGCCACCGGGAGGGCTGATGCGATAGGTGGCCGTGCGAACTGGACCACTTCCAGCAGGAGTGACGCTGACCAGGGTGGCCAGTTGGGACACTCCGGCAGCGTTGGTGACAGCGATATCGCTGTCGCTAGGCAGACCCGTGCCACCGATCGAGGTTGCATCTACCGCAACGTTGTCCGTGTAGGTAACGGTGAAGGTATACGGAGAAGTCCCTGCGATCGTCAGGGGAGCAGCCGTGGCAACTGCTGTGGGTGGAGCGGTATCGGGCGGCGGCGGTGTTGTATCTGTGGAGGCGGTGAGCGTCCAACTGGTGATGTCGTGGGCATTGAACAGCCCCCCGGTACCCGCACTGAACCCGGCAAAGGCTTGAGTACCGACAACCGTGGCCAGGTCAATGGTGTGGGAGAGGGTTGGGGTAGCAGGGCGAGTGGGACTCGTCGAGACGTAAACATCAAGGCGATTGGTTACACCGTCGTATTCGACCCAGGTGTTGATCAAATCGCCACTGTTGAGTTCAGGTACGCCAACAGAAGTAGTTGCCAGTGGAGTTGTGACATCACCATCACGCAGAACAGAGATGTGGTTACCATCGGTGTCCCAGGCATTCGCAAAGGTATCAAACTCGATCGCCAGACTATTCACAATCCGGCTGCCCGTGGGCGACTCACGGGTATCGTAGCCGAGACTGCCCCCCAGTTCACCCAGCGCCCCAGCGCCCGCTGCACTGTTTTGCAGCATGAAGGTAAAACCATCGGCTCCACCGGTGCCACCCGTGAGACGAAACTGGAACTGGGTCTGGAAGGAGGTATCAGCGGTGATCGTCAATGGGGTATCCAGGAAGGCGCTCCCTGCCTGAAAGCTTGCCGCAGGGGTGAGCCGCAGAGCGGTGCCAGCTTGCGCAGTAACCCCATTCAAATCCAGGCCAGCGATGCTAGAGAAGTCGGCGTAGGTGAAGGTGGGGAGGACGCCACTGTAGGATGCAAGAACCGCAGAATTGAAAATAATGGGGATGTCGATCGCACCAGTACTCGCTTCTAAAGTCCAGTCACCCCCCAAATCTGAATTACCCGTCAAATCGGTGGATGCGGCAATATCGGCACCTGTGAGTTTAGCCAGTTCTGTGATAAAAGCCTGACCTGCTTCTCCTTCACCAACGAGACATCCATAAAGCAGAATATCGGCATCAGGTGTCAGTGCTTTTGCCCAGGTTTGCAAATCTGTGCTGCGCTGATTCAGGGTTTGTAAATTGACCGTTGAAGAACCGAAGCTCAGTTGTCCAGAACTACCATGAGAAATGATGTGTAGTCCAGCAACGTTGTCATACTGCTCCAGCGTCTCTGTAATCTGGCTGATTTGGTCGCGTGCTGGATCTAGAAAAACGATGTTTGCTCCAGCAAGGGTATTTTTAGCAAGGAACTGATAGTCGGCAACACTTCTATCAACAAAAACGAGCTGAGTCCCACTACGGCCATTTCCGGGAGATGTAGTCAGGATCGGTAAACTATTTGTATTGTCAGGGTTTCCATTAAAGCCTGCTAATGGAGCCAGCAAATCGTTCGTGGTGGGGGGATTCAGCATAGGTTTCGGTGTGCTTAGCAGTAATTTCAGGTTTGACTCAGTTGAGAGATCGAACTTAATCGCGTGATAAACCAACAGCAGAAACTTTCAGTTTTAGTGAATAAAACTGTTAGTATTCGATGAATAAACATGAGACTGACTTGCTGCACCTGATCAATATCAAGCAGCGTTTCCTGATGCGATCGCCAATATCAGTAGCCGCTTGAGCAATAGCCAGTACTTCCCCCACTGTTGGGAGAATGATTCAACCGCTTTTTATTCAATCTGCTCTTTATCCCTGGCAAGGTAACCAACAGAATGAATAACGAGAAAAGTTTGTTGTACTTATTCCCATGTCCGCTTCGCTACTACACCCATCCATTTTTATACCGCCAAGATAAATTTATTTTGGTTGTTTGTTTGGTAGAGCCTGCGAAAGCGGAACTCATTCTTTATGCGGATTAGCAGTGAGTATCATCCAAATCCCGTACCGAACACTGTCCCGATAGCCGAGCATACGGCGCAGTGTTGAACCGTTGATTGGCAATGGCTACCGCTAAGACTTTAGACAGTTAACTACTTTGTCCATTCTGTTGCACTTAAAAACACTTCGTCAGTATTTCTGCGGGTCTTTGTCTAAATTTTACACAAAGTGCTCAGTATCCAGGGTGCTTGTAATCTCAGAGAAATTGTCCTTAGATCGCCATTCCTTCCAGAGTTCGAACAGGTTTCAAGGGGTTCCCCTATGAGGAATTTGTGCCCCGCCCCCCTCACAAACGCTTTATAAAAGCTACAGGTTGGTGGATACAGCGCTTTGCGCTGAGATAGAACCAAAATTTTTGTTGATAGCCTCGCTCCGCGTGGCTATCAACAAAAACTTTGTACCACACGCCCTTGCAAAGCGCTGAATACAGCAAGCCGACTCGTCCCCGGAGTACCTGGCCTGCGTCAGTTTCCCTGATCAAAGATGCAACGTACACTCCGGTCAACCACAAGGTCTCCTGTTGCCCTCCTGTGGATGCACACTTCTGCTAAACAGGTCACAATGACAGCATCTATGAAATTGGTCAACATAAGCTTTCTATGGCACCCAAGCAGTCTCGCGTCTCAAAACTGACTCGTAGCACCACTCTGCCCCCGGTTTACCACCCGGAACTGGAGGACATGGAGGAGGAGGACTCGACGCTGGAGTATTTCTATCACGAACCCGGCGCGATGCCGGGAACGCTGACGATTGAGGCCGATGCTCCGGTCCCTGTGATTACGTTAATCGATTACTGTGAGGGAAATGCCACCCGCTTGCCCATCAGTACACCCGAAGAGATCACGCCCTACCTGGACAGTGCGTCTGTCTCCTGGGTCGATGTCAAGGGGCTGGGTAGCGAGGACGTGTTGCAGCGAGTGGGTAATGTTTTTAATCTGCATCCCCTGGTGCTGGAGGACGTGGTCAACGTGCCCCAGCGTCCCAAGGTTGAGGAGTACGAAGACCAGGTGCTTCTGATCGCCCGCATGGTGACACTGAAAGAGTCGGGGCGTGGGTTTGTCAGTGAGCAGGTGAGCTTTATTCTGGGCGAACACTACCTGCTGACGGTGCAGGAGGAACCAGAATACGACTGTTTTGGGCCAGTGCGCGATCGCATCCGCACCAACAAGGGCAGCATCCGCAAGCACAACGCTGACTATTTGATTTATTCGCTGATCGACTCGATCATTGACGGGTTTTTCCCGGTGCTGGAAGCCTACGGCGAAATGATCGAAGAACTGGAGGATGAAGTCGTCGCGAACCCCACCCGCCAAACCCTGGAGGTGATTCACAATATCAAGCGGGAACTGCTGACCCTGCGCCGCTCCATCTGGCCCCAGCGGGATGCCATCAATGCGCTGATTCGGGACGGCAACGATCTGATCAGCCCGGAGGTGCGAATCTATCTGCGTGACTGCTATGACCACGCGGTACAGGTGCTGGATATGGTCGAGACCTACCGGGAACTGGCCTCCAGTTTGATGGATGTGTACCTCTCCTCAGTCAGTAACCGGATGAACGAGGTGATGAAACTGTTGACAGTCATTTCCTCTATTTTTATTCCGTTAACGTTCATTGCCGGGGTCTATGGAATGAACTTCAATCCTGAAGCATCTCCTTTCAATATGCCTGAGTTGAACTGGTATTGGGGCTATCCCCTCTGTTGGGCAGTGATGCTGGCCACCTCAGGCTCCCTGATCTATTTCTTCTGGAAACGCGGCTGGTTTGAGAACTTCTCTGGAGTCAAGGACTAAAGCCACTCAAAACTTGCAGCACAAGAGTAATACAGCGCGGGTGCATCTCACTTTTGCAAATTTCTAAAACCAATTTTGCGAGTGGCGGGGGGGGGGGGGGGGGGGGGCGGGGGGGGGGGGGGGGGGGGGGGAGAGGA
>CAZVXA010000128.1:0-18377 GCA_964630955.1 uncultured bacterium
ATTTTTTGCGTGGGCGGGGAACGACGTTCCCCGCCCACTCAAAAAATGGGGTTTATTTCTTTGCTCCCCTATATTCTGCAAGTACTATTTGTCTCAGCTCCTATGGAATGATGAGTGGGATGCTGAGCCTGAGCAACGAGAACGATGATCCCGTCCGATCGCCTACTCCACCCCTGAGCTTCGGTAATGGTTTGGGCGGTTGGGGGGAGCGTTGTTGCAGCAGTTGGGTTCACAAGGTGGCTCGTGCTGGAGGGGCTGAAGGGTTCCAGATCTTGCCAAACTGCGTCCGCAGTCAGCGAATCGGTAGGGTTCTGGGGAATGCCGCCGCGCCCGGTGTTGACGAAGCGGCTGGTGGCGCTGGTGGCGTTGCAGCCCTGGGCGATCGCCGGAGTCGCAAAGGTGTTGGGGAGTTCCGCCGTGCCTTGAGTGGGTTGGACATCGGGTTGTTGGATGGTCACCGTCCCCGGTAGTCCAAATTCCGAGCTGGCGGTAATATCGCTCAGCAGCGTTGGCTCTGGGCGGCTGTCAATTCCAAAAATGCCGTCAGTGTTAATCGTAATGATACCGCCGCGCCCTTCAAAGGCATTGGCATTAATGTCGCTGTTCTCCTGGGGAACCGCAACAATGAAATTGGAGTTAATGGCGATATTGCCACCGTTAGCATTGTTGCGAGCATCCGCAGAAATCTGGCTACCGTTTCTCATCAGCAAAAAGTTGAGATCTTGAAGTTGGATGTTCCCCCCCCTGATCGCCCCTGTGATCGCTGTCAGCTTGCCGCTGTCCAGCCGAATCAAGTTGGCTGATATCGCCAGATTCCCCGCCACACCCAGAGGAGCACTGACACTCACCTCAGCGCCATTTTGAACCAAAAACTGGCCTGTTTGAATGCTCAGATCTCCAGCGCTACTGCCCCGCTGTGTTGCCCGAACTGACAAACTCCCGCGATTTAGCAGTTCAACCAAGTCGGCTGCATTGATCGACAGTAGACCCGCTCTCCCGGTTGTCGCAGAGGCGGTAATTTCGCCATTGTCTACCCGTAAAGTGTTGGAGTCAACGGTCACATTTCCACCCTGGCCAGAATTGGTTGAAGCCGAAATCTGCCCTCCACGGTTGACCTGGAGGAGTTGAAGACCACTGAGCGCAACATTTCCCCCTCGCCCCAGTTCAGTAGAAGCAGATATCTTTGCCCTGTTCTGAACAAAGATACGGTCAGCGGCGATACGAATATCACCGCCCTCGCGAGAAACCGACGATGCCGCAATCGATGAGTTTGGATGGTTGACCCACAATCGGCCCACGTTCATGAAAATATTGCCCGCATTTCCCTGTGCCTGCGCTTGAGCAGACAGACTGCTGCCTCCACTAAGGGTCACCAATCGAGTTGCCTGCTGGCGAGAATTGAGCCTGAGATTGCCCCCCTGACCATTCTCCGTCGTAGTGCGGATGTTGCTGTTGGCGCTCAATCTTAGGGAGTCAGTGACTTGAAGGTCAATATTGCCACCTGCACTCTTAGGAGTGATGGTTGAAGCGGTGATCAGCGATGCGTTGTTAAGAGTCATTTCTCTGGCTCTCAACAACAGATTTCCTGCGTTTCCGGTACTCAACCCTCCAAACATTTCACTGGTGATGGTGCCCCCCCTGTCCAGTTCAATCCCGGATGCGACGACCTCGATACTGCCCGCATTTCCAGGCCCTGAATTGCGACTATTCAGTATGCCTCCATCCTGAATCACCAGGCGATCGCTCTCAATGCGCAGGTTACCTGCATTTCCCTCGATCGGATCGCCTCCCCGCCGTCGCCCCACCTGCGTGGCAATACCGCTGCGGCGATCGCCCCCTCTGAGGGTTCGATAGATACCGGAAATGATTACCTGTTCTGGCGCAATAATGGTGATATTTCCAGCATCAGACCGTCCAAACCCAAAACTTCTAGCGGTAACGGTTGCTCCCCCTGAAACCGTTAATCTTGGGGTTTCAATCCGCACATCTCCCCCGTTGCCAAACAAAAAGTTTGGGGCAAGACGGAGTGCCGGACGTTCTACCTGGGTTCCTAAAAGACTGGGGAGACTGCCATCGTCATCTACATTCACGGCATCAGAAGAGCCAGCGGGCGATCGCCCAATCACATTCACGCTATCAGTCGCAAGAACAATTACATTTCCTGAATTGCCAGAACCGAGCGTGCCGGATGTTAAGTTTCCGCCATTCAGAATATCCAAATATCGAGTTTGAATTCTAACTTCCCCGCCATTCCCTTCGGCTCCCAGTTCTACATCAGAGCTAATTCTGCTGGGGATTCGATTGCGATTGGTTTCCTCATCAATACTGATTCGATTGGTAGCAGTCACCGTAACGTCACCCGCTCCACCGCTACCCCGCGTGGATGTCTCAATTCCAGCACTGTTTCTAATGAAGACATTCTCAGCCTGAATATTGATATTTGAGCCTCTTCTCGGTTCTAGTGTTTCAGTTGCAATCAGTGCCTCATTCAGGAGGTAGAGGTCAACAGCTTTGATATCAATTCCGCTGCCAAAACTCTCAAAAAGCTGACTTCTACCTGCAAGTCTTACTTCCCGACCGAAAACTCCAATTCCCCGACTGACGAGACCTCCTACACTGACAAGGCTTCTCCCTGTAATAGAGATATTTGCAGAATTCGCCCAATCACCGTAGCTCAGCACAAAGCCCGAAGCCCCTGGAATTAAATCGACCAGGCTATTATTTGCGACGCTGCCTAGCTCAATTCGGCCCCCTCGCACAGACAGAACTGTTGTCTGCGGCGAAGCATCTTGTGTAGGAGACACGGTGATTCCGTTTCCTACGAGCGCCAGGGTTCTGCCAATTCGCAAAGATAATCTGGCACCGTTTACTGCAATGCTGCCGCTGCGATCGCCAAACTGTAACCCCACAGGTGTATTCACGTTCAATATCGGCGGAGTTTGGGGATTGCTGGCGCTGAAGGCAAACCCATCATTGAACAACACACTATCGGCAGATGTGGCTAAGAATGATCCACCGATACTCAACCGAGCGCGCGGTCCAAAAATGATGCCGTTGGGATTAATCAGAAAAACATTGGCGGTGCCATTGGCTCGCAGGACGCCGTTGATATTGGAAGGCAAGCGTCCGGTGACGCGACTGAAGATGTTTTCAATGGTTGGTGCGTTGTTAAATGCAGCACCGCTGCTGGGGATCGAGAACTGATCGAAACTGTGGAATAAATTGCGCCCTGCAGTGGTGCCGCCAGTGATGGTGCAGAGTGGGGTGCAGGCAACATTGGTGCCTGTGGTGCCATCTGGGATGACCTGAGCGCGGAGTTCAGCGGCAAACAGGACAGAAGCCAGAGCAATGCTGCCCATCAGCCACAACTGGGAAGCGAATGTTCTCACCGTTCGACTCCTCCATTGGCATCATGTACGGTTCCCCCTGATTCTGCGGAAAGAATCGGGTGGGTTGAGCGATCGCTGGGACGACATTTAGGGTTCAGGATAACACCTCGCTCCAGAATCGCAACCGCTGGATTTGAAAAAGTACTGGGCTAATAGTCGATGGTTTGCATCAGATTGGAAGCACCATCGTCTCGATTTCTGCATCGGCCAATCAGGTATCGAACTCCACGATACCGTAAACCAATCGCTGAATCGGGAGCACGCCGCACAGGTTCAGTCGTCTCAGTGGATCGGATGTATCGAATCCCGCGATATTGTAGTTCCATCACAGTACCTCTCAGGAAGATGAGTCATTGAACTGAGATTTATGGCATTGCTGATTGAGAGTTTGTTTTTTGTTGAGTGCCGCGCTTCGCGTGGCACTCAACAAAAAACAGACCTGAACGCAGCAACGCCCTGAGATTTATTACGGGTGGTATTGGTGGATTATGCTCTCTGCGCTCAAGGCGTACAGCAACTGTTCACCGGAGCTGTGACTAAATTGCCCAGATTCATCCGTTGCAGCAGTTGATTCCAGGCATCCGTCACTTGAGGATCACGGGGGTTGGCCTGACGCAATTCGGCCAGTGCCGTCAATGTTTCGTGCCAGATACCATTCGCCGCATACAGTCGGGCGCGTTCGAAGGGAGTCGCAGCCGCGAGTTGGCGCTGGGTGGATGGGTCGAGATTCCTGCGCCGCACAGTGCCCTGCACAAAGATGGAGTTTGAGGGGGCGGCTGTGTTGCAGTAAATCACCAGCGTCCACAGATAGGACTGACCGTTTTCCAGGGCAGGCGCAGAGGCAGGGAGCGAGATCCGAATCAAACCCGGTTGTGCGATCGTCTGGGTGAAGCGTTGACGGTAAACATAACGGCTTTGCTGGTCCTGTAACACAAACTCGAAGGGAGTGTTGGGATTCATGGGGGCAGGCAGATAAAACCAGAAAGTTGGCCGTTCGGTTGCCGTTAAGCCCCACACTTTATTGGTGACAACGGGGATCAGCGCAGTCAGATTCTGGTGATCCTGACAGGGACCCCGGCCTGCCGTTCCCTGCTCCCGCCCATCAGGAGTTCCCTGCTCAGGCGGAGTTGGATCGTTAAAAACAAAGGGGCTGATTGTGGGGGAGGATGTCTGCGATCGCGCCATCTCCGAATAACTGCCCACATAACCTGCCACCAGAGCAACGGACAGACCCCATCGAACTGCGTGAAATGGTAGGAAAGACTTTTTCATAAGACCTCCAAAGGCAGATGTGAAATCAAAAAAACAGAGTGCGTTGATACAACAGTGAATACAGAAGTACCTTCTTATGTGAATCAGCAGACTTTTAAGTCATACGGGAGCGATCGCCCCACCGAGCCACCAGTCCGGACGTAGCCAGCAAACCCACTGCGGGGGGAATCAGGGGAACCCAGTAGCCGTGAATCATCAGGAACCAGCCCAGGCCAGTCAGGCTACCGAGACCCACCATTCCCGCCAGACACCACTGTGTGAACAATGGCGATTTTGTCCCCTTTGAAAGTGGTCCCACCCCTATGAGACAGCCGCCCACGGCTGACCACAAACCTATCCACAGCCACTCGCCCCAGAGACTCCAGACCCTCAATGGGGGCCGCTGGTCCAGGGTGGCGCTCAGCAATTGGCTGATCACATGCGCCTGCACAAACACCCCGGGGACGGAATCACGCCCTGAACCGTAAGGCGTTGTCCATTTGTCCCCACTGCTGGCTGCCGTCACGCCAATTAGCACAATCCGATCGCGCACCGCACTGGCGGCTACTTTGCCCTGGAGAAACTGGGTGAGGGTGACCTGCGGGGCAATGTCACGGGGCGATCGCAAGGCCCGGTAGTTGAGCAACACCTGGTTGCCCCGCGCATCAATGCCCTGATACCCGTTTGAACGACTGTGTAGCCGGGGGAGAACGGTGTTACCCAACTTCAGATTCCCTTCGGCGGTGAATTGGAGAGTGATGCCTTGCTGGCGCAGGTACAGAAAGGCCATTCGCGCACCCAGTGAATACGGTGTCGTGCAGGCAGAAGCAGGAGGAGGAGTCATCGCCAGCAAATGGCGACGCAGTATGCCGTCGGAGTCACGCAGCGCATCACTGAAACCCAATCGTGCCACTGGAACTTCCGGTGGCGGCAGGGTGCCAGTCGGGTCAAGGGCCGCATCGCTGACTTTGCACACCGCGATGAAGCGTCGATTCTGGCGCAGTTGAGCCGCCAGCCGGGGGTGTTCAGGAAGGACCGGGAAATCGCGGTAGATATCGAGTCCGATCACGCTGGGTTGAAGTTCTTTTAACTGGTCAAGGAGTTGTTCCAGCGCTGCATCCGACAGAGAACCCCGTCGCTGTTCCGGATTCTGCGCCTGGATATCGGCATCGTCAATGGTAATCACCAGTAATCGTGAATCGGGCTGTTCTAGCGGTCTGAGGGTGAGCAAACGGTCAAACGCCCAGAGTTCCAGGGACTGCATCCAACCGAGCGATCGCACTCCCAGCATCGCACCCGTCACCACCAGACTACTGAGCAATAGCGCCGATAGTGGTTGCCGAATTGAACGTTTCTTCGCAGGATCAGGAGCCGTCCGCACGGTCAAACCGGATTCCGCTGGAGCTGCCTGACGGGAAGATTGTCCCTCCAGCCACTCCTGCCAGCGGGGCGGAGACTCCGCCGGGTTCTGGTAAATTACGGGCAACCAGGAGGCACAGGGAAATTCGGCTTCCAGTCCCTGAAGCTGCTCACGGGCCATGCGTACCGCGCTGTAGAGGGAGTGCCCCCCGGCAAAGGCGGCCAGAAATGATTTGAGGAACGCCTGCGCTACGGGATTGGGCACCGCTGCCCGCATCACAATCACGATGGGAATTTGCAGGTCGGCCAGATCCCACGCCAGCTTTACGCCGTCACAGGAATTAAAGATGGCGAGCTGGAGTCCGTGGGCGATCGCCCGTTTCAGTCCATAGCGCAACTGATCGAGCGTCAGGGCATTGGTGGCGTTCACCTGAATTCGCCCCTCACAGCGGCTGGAACTGTGACCCGCGAAAAACAGCACATTCAAACCAGGGTTCCACAACTGCCGGGTCAGTTCTGGCAAACCGGGTTCCACCAGAAACTGCACATCGGCGTTAGGGAGCTGTTTCAGGGTTTGCTGGTCTTCGGTCAGGTCGATCCCCTGCGCATTGCCCAGGATAGCGAGAATTTTGACGCGATCAGCTTCGCCGTTACCGCCAGGATCACCCAAATTCACCTGGCGTTGCTGCGTCGCAGAGTACTCCGGCAAGCTAAGGGCTGGCTCTGCCTGGGGAAAATCCTCAAAAAATTGCCAGAGAAACCATGGCAATTCCAGGAAATGGCGATCGGCGGCAGTCACCACAAATCGCACTTCATCGGTGTGGGAGAGGCGCGTGCGTAACTGGCGATCGATGGAGCGGAAAGAATCCGCATCCAGCCAGCCATTCAACGCCTGACCCAGTTGCTGACAGACCATCTTCAATTCCACATCGGAAACATGGGTAATGTCACTGGTATCAATTTCAATGTCAAACGAATTGTGCCTGAGAGACTGCCAGTTCTTGTAGGTACACAACCCCAGATAGAGCTGCTGCCAGCGGGAAAGCAGTTCCCCCAGTTCGGGGGCAGGAGGCAGACTGCCGTAGCACTGCGTGGGCTTCGTCTGGTCTGACAGCCAGAGTTGGGCCACCACGCTGGCACATCCCTGGTGCCAATCACCCGTTCCTAGATTGAGAACCACAAGCTGGCTCATGCCGCAACCCTGAGAAACATCAGTTAGACCATAAAGGATTCAATCCAGACATCCGCAGGGGCTTCTGATTGGGAAGGTTCTCCCTCAGACACAGACGAATCCCCTGAGGTCACCTGCACCTGGAACCGTGTCCCTGTAACACAGCGGAACTGCTGGAGCTGAATCAGGTTGTCCTGATCGCGGCTCTGTACCGACTGAAGCACCCGATCGCTGCTGGAAAGCAGGATGAGCTGGAGGTTTTCGGGGAGGTAAGCCACTCCCACATTCGGCAGGAGCTGCACCTGGATGGAAACACGACCGTCCAACTCTGTTGCCAGCGTCATCAGCAGTCGCAGGATGGCTCCCGAATTCAGACTGAAGGATTTGACGCGCTGCACCCGTTCCTGAAGCGGCTGCGCCTGCCGGAATCCGTAGGCAGGAATGACCTCATTGCCCAGCAGGGTTTCAACCGCCTGCCACCCATCCTCAATGCCGTCCACCCACTGCTGCCACCAGTGGCCCAGTTGAATCGGGATGCTGGTGTGAGGAGAACCCTGGCGAGATCGGCAGAGCTTTTGTAGCGCTGAATCGGAAGTCAACAGCGCCGCCCACTGCTCAAAGGGAATTTCCAGTCTGGGTAGAACGATCGCCCGATCGCCCAATTGCTGAACCAGCGCTGTTTGCCGCTCCGGGGAGAGGGGAGGAATGGGAGCGATCGCAGTCCGGGTCGGTTCCGTAGCCAATTGGTGAATTACCCACAGCACATTCAGATCGGGAATCAGGTGCTGTGACTCCAGAGAGTAGCTGCGATCGCCCTCAACGTAAATCCCCTGAGTTTTGATTGCGGCATGGGTGGCGTACCCCCAGAGTTCAATCCACTGGCCCTCCACGTCAACCTCAGTGGCCAGATAGTAGTCCCCCATCCACTGGGGCAGGTCAATCCATTCTCGCGGCACCCGCAGTTCACTGCGGTCCATCGCCTCCGTGGGGAGCAGAACCAGCCGCACCGTCTTGCGGGTATCACCAAAACTGCTGCTCAGCTCCACCGCACTGCCATTGACCAGTTCCCAGATGCCGGGAAAGCAGGTGTGCTGCGGCTGCACAACGGTTTGCGCCTGAAATATTTCCTGTAGCCAGGGTTTCAAGGTCTGCAGGCAGAGTTGATTCAGATAAGCCTGCCAGCGATTGCCCGCCGCTGCAATCCCCTGAGTTTCTTTCCATGCCACGTCTGCAATCGTCGGGGTAATGTCGATGCGCACTTGCTTCTCCACCAGTTCCATAGTTCGTCCTTATTCCTGTGGGAATTGGTTTGTCTGTTGATACTGCATCCGTAGCCATTCCTCCAGGGCAGTGTTCAGATGATCGACTACGGGCGAGACCACGGGCATATGCAGCGTTTCCTGACTCCACTGACTCAGCACCGATAGCAGGTTTGCCTTGGCGCTGCTGAGTTTGCGAGAAACGGCATACTGTTTGATCGAAAGCTGCTCGCCAATCTGCGCCTGGGTTAAGCCCTGCTGGTAATACAGGGCCAGTAACTCCTGCATCGACTGGTCAAACTGTGACAGGGCGCTGGAGAGAACTCCATTGATCTGCTGCCGCTGGCTCTGACGCTCCTGCATCTCCTCCTGGGTGATCAGTGCCATCAGTGGAGAAGGTCGCTCCAGGTCGGGCAAATCCACCTGCATTTCCTCTCCCATCTCATAGCGACAGACATTCAGCGAGGTGGTCTGAGGATACAGGTAGGCCCGAATTTTGCTGGCGCACTCCTTCAGCCAGCGCTCCAGCAGTTCCGGTGTGCCAGCAGGACTGGAGCTATCAAGCTGCGATCGCTGTCGGTTATACAAATCGGC
Source organism: uncultured bacterium (assembly GCA_964630955.1). Taxonomy (GTDB): domain Bacteria; phylum Cyanobacteriota; class Cyanobacteriia; order Elainellales; family Elainellaceae; genus CAZVXA01. The sequence continues at coordinate 9,024 of CAZVXA010000128.1, forward strand.
GATCGCCCTCCAGGTATCTACACCGGGTTGAGCCAGTTGGCGAGTCCCTGTTTTTTCGGTGGGTGCCCAGAGCGTTTTGAAGCAGTTCCAGGCCAGACTGTACTGGGCGATCGCCCCTGGCCCATCGCCCGCCGCCTGTAGCACCTCTTCCAGCCGCTTCTGGCTGACTTTTCGCAACAGCCCCCAGTCGGAACGGCTGTCAGCCTCCCCCCGCTGCCGCCGCACATCCCGAATGATATTGCTGAAGGATTGACTGGCGTAACTTTTCAGACCCGTCGGTTGCTGGGGATCGTACTTGGTCAGAATTCTGGGCACTTCAGTGATGGCGATTTGAAAATAATCCGAAAGGTTTCCCTGCTGTGCGGACATCTTGTACGCGACCCAGTAGCAGGGTTCCTGCAAGTAGGCAGTGAGGTGGGCGATCGCCAGCCCATCTCGCTGTTGTTGCCAGCAGCGCAACCAGTACAGCACCCAGAAGGCTTCTGAATCCTCGTTCTGAAGGCAGGCATTCGTCTGCTGTAAGCGTGCCTCCATGTTTTTTCGCAGTCTCGGCTCAATAACCCAACGGCTGAGGCGACCGTCTACGAATTCGATGAAGGCAGAGAAGGCGATCGCCAGGTCTCTGGGGGGCTTCATCCGGGCAGGGGCAGAATGGGGAAACACTTGAGCGTCAGACATAGATAGACGTGTCATGGTTTTCGCCAGTCCCTTTATGTTACAGGGCGATTTAAAAAAGGATGAACAGGTTGTCCTGTTGCAGTCACTGTAGAGTGCCGATGTCGTCTTGACAGCAAGAAAAGGTCAGAAAAAGTCAGATCAAGGGGCGATCGCGCGCTGCATAACTTGAAGCTGCCGCCCGTGAGTCATGCTAACCAGTTGTCGATTCACCACGACATCCCCAGCACACACCGATTGCTGTCACTATTTCCTATGGATTCCACCACTCAAATCCACTCCAATCCTTCCACCGTTCATGGGCCGTGGTTCGCAGGCTGGTCAAGGTCAATCTCAACTCCAATCAATTTTCTGCGCTGGTGTCGTTCACCTTCAATCTGGGGGGCGGTGCATTCGGGCGATCAACGCTGCTGAAGAAATTAAATCAGGGGGATTACCTGGGAGCTGCGAATGAATTTCCCCGATGGAATAAAGCAGGAACCAAAGTTCTCCCCGGTTTAACGCGCCGCAGAGCCGCAGAGCGCGCACTTTTTCTCAGGTCGGTTTGATGCGATCGCCCCCAAATTTCATCCTTTGAATCAACGAAATTGAATTCATGCACATAAGAATTTCTGCCAGAACAATGCACAGGGTTCAGCTTGTTGCCGTTAGCATCATTGCAAGTGTGCTGCCGATTTTGAGGGCGATCGCTCCTGCCGAAGCCCAGTCTATAAACACTTGCGTCTACACCTCCCAATGGACAACGGTTGAGTATATTCGAGGAAACCGCATGGGGCGCTACCGACAGCACGTTCGGGTCAGCAACAATTGCTTTAGTGCCGTACGAGTCCAGTTGGTCTGGTCAACGGGTCACGATCCATCCTGTGTGCTGCTGCGTCCCAGAACCTCAGTCGTCAGTCGTGCAGGGGGTAGTTCTGTCACGTTTGACGGGTTGAGAACCTGCTAATACAAAAACTCTGCAAGTTCACCTAAACCTCGGAGGTCTTTAAAGACCTCCGAGGTTTTTTGCAGGCCGATTTTAATCACAAGATTTTTTCCAAAGAACGTTCTATTGCCTGCATAACTATCAAAACTGCCCGTAATTCATCATGTGATTAGCAAACCATCATTGATGGACAAAGGAATCAAGTATATGTAGCAATCTTATCTGATTCGCAAAAGGGGTGCAGGGGTGAAACCCCTGCGTGGGGGCGGTGCCCCCACACCCCCTTTTCACAAATGATTTAGGACGGCTATATCCATCACAAATTGCTTTGCATATCACTCAAAACACGATTAATTTGACTGAAAAGGAGTTGACTCATGAGAAAAACGATTGTCACCAAAGCCCTCTGTCTGATTCAAGTGGCTGGCATTGGTCTCACTGCAAGCGTGCTTCCTATATTTGGAATAGTTGAACCAGCCAAAGCTCAAGTTGCCCCCTCGTGTGTCACTCACTCCGTTAGGACGGCCCATCGCGTTATCCGTGGAAAAATTGCGATTTTCAGACGCAGAGCTATAGTCACCAACAATTGTGTACGTCGGCAACGTGTCAAGGTGATTTGGGCCTTTGCTCCTGACAGTCCGTGTAGAACGCTTCGTCCTCGCCAATCATTTTCCAGCGATGCTGTAGGTCGTCAAGCGCGGTTTGATGGTTTAAGACGTTGCTGATCCTGCCATTGCGCCAGTCCTTTCAACCGGGTTTCTAGTTCTCATTGTGCTGAAATGACAGAAACCTGATTTGCAGAAACCCGGTTTTTTTGAAATCTTTCGGACAGCAGTCAATTCATTCCCTATTTGCGAAGAATTCAGGAGTCTATCATGCACCTGAACTGCAATCCTGTACGATCGCCCCACAAACGTTCAGCTCTTTTACAGGCGGCATTCACCCTGATGTTTGCCTTGCCCCTGGGCATTTTTCCCAGTGCTGCCCATGCCGCGATCGCCAACTTTGAGGTGGTCATGAAAAATGATATTAAATCTCACTCCTGTATACGGCGCTTCGCGCTGATATAGAATCAGAGTTTTTGTTGAGAGCCGCGCTCAACAAAAACTCTGTACCACACGCGCTTGCAAAGCGCTGTACGTATCATCCACTCAGCTATCATTCCTATTGTTCCAGCCATGAAAAAAAGTTTTGCCCTTACAGTGTTCATTACTGCTGCGACTCTGCTTGCAACAAAATCTGCAACGGGTCTACCTCGCCCCAACTTTTCCTATCCCACTGCATCCACACCAGAAAAAGACCATCTGGTCTGCTACATGCGCACCACAGACGGTCGCACCCTGAATTTGGCACGACTCTGTACCCGATCGGCACCTCGCTCCCAGGTTGTAATCAGCAGTGTTGTTCGCCGGGACAGCATGGTGATTGGTAGTGTGGCTAATCAAACCGGGAGAGAGGTTCAGAATGTCAAAGTGAACTACGAAATACTGGATGCCCAGGGGCGCGTGATTGAACGCGATGCCGCCCTAACGGAACCACAGAGCCTGCGTCCGGGACAAACAGCCATCTTTGAGGCGATCGCCAATGAAGGCCAGACAATTCGTACCGTGTCGGTGAATTGGAACGAGTAAGGCTTTAAGGCGGAGAAGTACAGGTCTGAGCGCTGCACTTCTCGGTCTTAGCGGAAGCCCGAATAACATCAGAACTTCAGTGAAATTGGGAGAAACCACCATGCAGGCGATCGCACTTACCCCAACCATTTCCATATGGCAACGGTTACGCAAACGTGAACTCAACTGTGAATCTGCCCTCGCGCAGCTTGTGAACTCAAAGGGAGAACTTTCGTTGGATTTACTGGATGAAGAAGTGAGCGATCGCTTCTTCCAGTCCTTCCCCGATCGGCGTCAACTGCCGCCCGTCATTCCCCTGCTGCTGTGGCGCAACTGTTACTACCTGGGGTGCCCGGTGACCGTCTCGCCGGAGGTGGTGCGGCAAATGGGCGATCGCACCGGGACGGAAATTCGGGTGGTGGCGATCGCTGCCCACAGTTACCGTGTCTGGCTCAGCAGTTCACCGTTCAACCCGTCATCCAATGGTGCCGTTACGGAGTCGCCGCCTGACCTGTCTGCCAAAACAGATTCCCTCAACCAGATTGCCGAACTCTCCCTGGCGAAAGCCACTGACCAGATGGAGCGGATTCAAACAATTATTGCGGGTGCTTTGCAGAGTCGGGCCAGCGATGTCCACCTGGAACCCCTCCAGGAGGGTTTGCGCATCCGCTATCGGATTGATGGAATCCTGCGGGATATTGCCATGCTGCCACCCGACTACAGCCGCAGGGTGATTGTTGCCCTCAAGGTGATGTGCGACATGGATATTGCCGAGAGCCGTCGCCCTCAAGATGGACGCATTGGTGAACACTATGTAGTCAGTCGCGGTGCAAAGTCTCATGTGGATATGCGCGTCAGCACGCTTCCCTGTGTAGGCGGCGAGAAAGCAGTGATTCGTTTATTGCCCCAGGAAAACCCGTTTAATAATCTCGAAACTTTGGGATTCTCTGAGAAATCCTTGAGTGTCTACAAAACCTGGTTGCAACAACCCCAGGGCATGATCATTTTTACGGGGCCGACTGGCTCTGGCAAAACCAGTACACTCTATACCAGCCTGCAAGCCATCGCGAAAGAGCACGTCAACGTGGTAACAGTGGAAGACCCTGTGGAATACATTCTCCCTCGAATTACCCAAACCCAGGTGCATGAGGTTGCCGGGATGACCTTTGCAGCGGGTTTGCGAGCTATCCTGCGACAGGACCCGGATATCATCATGGTGGGTGAAATTCGTGATGCTGAAACGGCGGAGACTGCCATTCGAGCGGCGCTGACGGGCCATCTGGTGCTCACTACTCTCCACACGAATGATGCAGTGAGCGCTATTCCCAGATTACAGGATCTCAGCGCTGACCCCAGCTTAATCAGTGATGCACTCCTGGGAATCATCGCGCAGCGCCTCGTTCGCAAAGTCTGCCCCCACTGTGCTGAACCTCATACACCAACAGAATCTGACTTAAGAGTCCTGAAACTGGAGTCTTCAGACGTCAAGGGCGCACACTGGCGGCGGGGACGGGGTTGCGAACACTGCTTCAATTCAGGGTATTTAGGCCGTGAAGCCCTGATTGAGCTATTGAATGTCGATGAATCAGTCCGTTCAAACATCTACCGGAGAACACAGGACGAACTCAGACAGTATTTGAACGAGATTCAATTCGACTCGTTTCGCCGAGCGGCTATCCAGAAAGTGAATGATGGCACGACAACACTCTCAGAAATTGTTCGGGTTCTGCCCCACAGCACATTCTCAATTGCTTACCCATCTTGAACTAGAACTGTCAAGGGGGCTTGAATCCTTAGACGATCGCCCCTTCCTCCGCCTATGCTCGAACCGTTGAATCTTTTGCCAGTGCATCTATGAGTACGCTTCAGCCCATTCAGCTTGACGAACATACGGTGATCTACATCGAAGCAAGCGGTACAGCCGAGACCATCGCCCCACCGATGCAAACGGTTCCCGCCGAGCAGGGCAGAACCGCCAAGGGCATCCTGGGCAACGGCAACGGCAACGGCAACGGCCCTGCACCAGGCCGGATGACTCAGGCGGGAGCGCAAAACCTGGAGAATACAGTTCGCTACTACACGATGTATATGCTGAGGGCGTTCAAGCGGGTGGCCATCTCAGAGGTCAAGAAAGTCAATCTGGAATTTGGGGTCAACATGAGCGGCATGACGGGGATTCCCTACATCGCCTCTGGAACCGCCGGATGTAATGTCAAAGTCACGGTTGAGTGTGTGTTTGAAGAGAGCAGCAATTAAAAGGGGAAAGGGCGGCGCGCCGCCCTTTCCCCTGCCCTGAGACAAAAGCCAATGCGGACAATCGAGGATCTGGTAAATAGGGGATGCTGGAAGTGGCGATCGCTGCTAGAGTCAGCAACAGCACCCATCGTTTGACAGGAAAATGAACGCTGCTGACCTGGCATTTACCCCCGCCCTCGAACAGGCCCGGCTGATTCGCTCTGGAGAAGTGTCACCGCTGCAACTTACCGAAGTGTATCTGGAGCGGATAGAGCGCCTCAACCCGAAGCTGGGTAGCTACTTTCTGATCACCGCTGAGCAGGCGATCGCCGATGCTAAGGCCAAAACGGAACAGCTTGCAGGGGGAGCAGACAACCGTGAACTGCCCCCCTTTTTTGGCGTACCGATTTCTATCAAAGACCTGGTTCCTGTCGTTGGCATTCCCTGTAGTTACGGGGTGCGCATTATCCGAAATCGCATGGCAGAAGCAGATGCCGGAGTCGTCACCCAGATCAAGAAAGCCGGGTTCGTCATCCTGGGTAAAACTGCCACTTCAGAACTGGGATCGACGCCCTTCACTGAACCTGCCGGATTCCCGCCCGCCCGCAACCCCTGGAATCCTGACTACACTCCGGGTGGCAGCAGTGGTGGAGCCGCCTCCGCAGCCGCAGCAGGACTCTGTGCAGTAGCCCACGGTAGTGACGGTGGTGGCTCTGTGCGTGGCCCTGCATTTTGCTGTGGATTGGTGGGAATCAAACCGTCTCGCGGGCGGATTTCCCATGCTCCGGTGGGCGATCGCCTGAGTGGTCTGGCCACCGATGGTTCCCTGGCCCGCACCGTAGCCGATGCCGCCGCCCTGCTGGATGCGATGCAGGGCTATCTTCCCGGCGATCCCTACTGGCTGCCACCCCCTGAATCTTCGTTTCTGTCCGCCACCGAGCGCCCCCCAGAAACACTGAAAATTGGCTACATTACTGAGATTCCGCCCATGGAAACAGTCGATCCACTCTGCCAGGAAGCCGTGACTGATACGGTGAAACTCCTGGAGTCGATGGGTCACCGGGTAGAACCGATCAGCATAGACTTTAGTGATATTGTGCAGCCGATTATCACCGTCTGGCAGGCAGGCGTGGATGTGGGTGTTCCTCCATTGTTCCTGGGCAAGCTGAATCGCTGGCTGTGGGTGCGATCGCGCCTCCGCTCCAGCGGCATGTATCTGCGAGCAGTGAACCAGATGCAGGTCGCCGCCCGCCGCATTGTCACCGCCCTCATGCCCTATGATGCCGTGGTGATGCCTGTCTTTACGCACCCGACGATTCGGGTTGGAGAATGGGCCAATCTCACCGCCATTCAACAGTTCCGCCGCATTGTCAACTGGGTCGCCCCCTGTCCTATCTTCAACGCGACAGGCCAACCGTCGATCGCACTGCCAACCGGGTTCTCACCCACAGGTCTACCGATGGGAGTACAGATCGTCGGGCGTCCGGCGGATGAGCAGACGCTGATTGCGATCGCCGCCCAACTGGAGGCCGCGAAACCGTGGAATCAACGTCCGGCGATCGCGGTTGATTAGCTTTGGGTTTCGGTTTACAGCGCTTTGCCAGCGCGTGTGGTCCAAAGTTTTTATTGAGAGCCGTGCTCCGCAAGGCTCTCAATAAAAACTTTGGTTCTATCTCAGTGCAAAACGTCGTATCGTTTTCCTATCAAACTGAATAGCCTTGTGAGAAAGCTCACGCGCTAGACTCAGGGGTAGACTTCCCCACTGAAGCTTTCTACCAGCAGCCATGACTAACCGCCTCGCCCAGGCACAGAGCCTCTACCTGAGAAAGCACGCCGAAAACCCCATCGACTGGTGGAGCTGGAGTGACGAGGCGATCGCCACCGCCCGCCGCGACAACAAGCCCATCTTTCTGTCGATCGGGTACTCTAGCTGCCACTGGTGTACGGTGATGGAGGGTGAAGCGTTTTCGGATGAGGCGATCGCCGACTACATGAACACGAACTTCCTGCCCATCAAAGTAGACCGGGAGGAGCGTCCCGACATCGACAGTATTTACATGCAGGCGCTGCAATTGATGACCGGGCAGGGGGGTTGGCCGCTGAATATCTTCCTGTCACCGGATGATCTGCTGCCTTTTTACGGTGGCACTTATTTTCCCGTTGATCCGCGCTACGGACGACCGGGCTTCTTGCAGGTGCTCCAGGCCATCCGGCGATTCTACGATGCCGAGAAAGGCAAGCTGGAGGCTGTCAAACAGGAGATCCTGGAGCGGCTGTCCGATGGTGCAGAGGGGATTGAGGCCGCCGGACTGGATCGCAGCCTGCTCCAGCAGGGATTGCAGTATAGCGCCGGAATCTTGAGTTCCAGAGGGATGGGGCCAGCCTTTCCGATGATCCCCTACGCCACCGCAGCGGCACGGGGGATGCGGTTCAGCTTTGCCGATGCTCGCTACGATGCGGCAGAAATCTGTCAGCAGCGGGGACTCGACCTGGCACTGGGGGGAATTAATGACCCTGTGGGGGGTGGCTTCCATCGCTACACCGTTGATCCAACATGGACAGTCCCCCACTTTGAAAAGATGCTCTACGACAACGGTCAGATTGTGGAGTATCTGGCGGACCTGTGGAGTGCAGGCATCCAGGAACCTGCGTTTGAAAGGGCGATCGCCCTCACCGTCCAGTGGCTACAGCGGGAGATGACCAGTCCCGAAGGTTACTTCTACGCAGCTCAGGATGCCGATAGTTTTGTCACATCGCAGGATGCAGAACCTGAAGAGGGCGCTTTCTACGTGTGGAGCTACCAGGAGTTACGAAAGCTGATAACAACCGAAGAGTTGCAGACACTAACGGAGCAGTTTACCGTTACGCCCAACGGCAATTTTGAGGGGAAGAATGTGTTGCAGCGAACGCACCCCGGCTTTCTCTCCAACTTTCTGGAAAACACCCTGGATAAGCTTTTTAGTGTTCGATATGGTGCTCCTGGGAGCGGCGTTCCTAGCTTTCCCCCGGCTCGCAATGCTCAGGAGGCTAAAACCCACCCCTGGCCGGGACGTATCCCCCCAGTCACCGACACCAAAATGATTGTAGCCTGGAACAGTCTGATGATTTCGGGTCTGGCCAGAGCCGCCACAGTGTTTCAGAAAATGGAATTTCTGGCGATCGCCACCCGCGCCGCCCAGTTTATCCTCGACAATCAGTTCGTCAACGGACGGTTTCGCCGCTTGAACTACGACGGCACGCCTTCCGTTCTGGCCCAGTCCGAAGACTACGCCCTGTTTATCAAAGCCCTGATTGACCTGGATCAGGCAACACAGAGTCTGTCACCCACTCTGCATGGACAAACAGTTGATTGGATTCAGAGCGCGATCGCCCTCCAGTCAGAGTTCGACGAATACCTGTGGAGCGTCGGACTGGGGGGCTACTACAACACCAGCGCCAGCGCTGACCTGGTTGTGCGCGAACGCAGTGCCGATGATAATGCAACGCCCTCTGCCAATGGGGTGGCGATCGCCAATCTGGTTCGGTTGGCGCTGCTGACGGAGAATCTGGACTACCTCGATCGCGCCGAACAAACTTTAAAGGCTTTCAGCGGTCAGATGCAGCAGGCTCCCCAGACCTGCCCCAGCCTATTCTCTGCGCTGGACTGGTTCCAGAATCAGACGCTGGTTCGCACCACGCCAGAGCGAGTTGCGCTGCTGTCGCGTCAGTTCACGCCCGCTACAGTCTATAAAGTAGAAGCACTGGAGGACGGCATTATTGGGCTGGTCTGCCAGGGGTTGAGCTGCCGCGAACCTGCCCGCAGTGAGGAGCAGCTTCAGGAACAGCTTCAGCAGAGTCTCTCACGGATAGCGAAGTAAGGGGCTTGCCATAAAATAAAATCCCAGTAAAACCCCAGTTGTCGCTTGGCGC